>JBGAGR010000006.1:0-76739 GCA_044226645.1 Aggregatilineales bacterium | reverse complement strand
ATGCGCGCCCAACGGCGATGATGCGGTTCTTCTCGTTCAAGAAAAGCTCTTTCAGCGAAGTAATAGGCACTACCGGTTCCGGCTTCTGGGTAACGACGCGCGAGTTCTGCGAAGGCAAAGGCTGTTAAGAAAGCGACAACGAGAGCAGCAACAATACCTGTCCACATATCCGGTGCAGTGCTTGCACCGCTGGCATCGACGTTAGCGGCCTGCAATTGGTAAGTAATCCACAAAAATGCGCCAGGGGCAATCAGCGCCATAGCATTTACCGTGACTCCGGTTAGCCCCAGAGTCTTTTTCATACCTGTCGTACTGGTCGTTTCGCTCATCATCCTCTCCTATATCATGTGCATAATCACTAGATTTGTGCCCAAGCCATCTGATTTGCATGTCATTTTGTGGCTGCAACCATGTCATTAAAGTAGCTTTTATTGTGAACTTTCCACAGAGAACAATTGAAATAAATAATTTGCCCGACGTTTAGAGATTTTGCATAACTAAACACCCTGTTACCCCTATGACACTGCTCGTGTTTGTGCATATTGATGAGGAATTAGCATTTTGAATGTGAAAGTTGCACGAGATACGGCGACATAGCTTGTCTATATTTACTAATTCTTGATGGGTTTGTGGCTAGTCTTGTCATTTTCTTTATGGGAGTTATGGTAAAACACGAGACAGGGAGCATGAACACCTGCATATTTGCCGTCATCATGTGAAGATTATGGTTTTCCTGATCCCGATACTAGTCAAGCTGTACAACAGCACTTGTAATTTAAGCTAATAGTGACAACTAGTTATGATTACTGAAACGCTTTGCGCAATCTGTCAAAATCCGTCCAATCAAATTGTGTGTGATTTTTGTGAGAGTCGATGGGGTCACACAGCAACCTGGGTGCAAGACTTGAGCGCGTTAGAACAGCATTATCGTGATGTGATAAGCGACGACGAAGATATGGTTGTTTTTCATATTGACACTGTTGGTCATGTCTACGACGAAAAAAATATCATTTCCAGTGCCCACTCAGTGGAAAATCCGGTATTTCAAATCCAGGAAGGTGTATGGGAAAGTCCTGTCCTGGATATATATTTGTGGGCTGAACGGGGAGGCTTAACTCCGGCACAATGCCATGCCTTTGAATTGATGTGGATCGGCCTAACCGGCCCGGAGGCAATCTCCGTGATTAATGAGATCGAACACAAACATATTACCTCTAAAGCCTATCATCGCCGTATGGAAGAGGCAATCAAAAAAATACGTCGGGTATTCTCTCAGAAAGCCGAATTCCTGGGTCAATAGCCATTTCTATATCCAGGCCACTGAAAAACATCCCCTAAAATTTCCTCTCGAAAGTGGAATAAAAATATATACTTTCCCGTATAAAAATGTATAACAGAACGGAAAAGCTAAATTATATTGATTGATAATGCTGGTTAGTGTTGGGGTGCTGTATCAGATTATACGTCGTAGTTGCGGCAGTTGATTGAAGTTGTTCAATCGTGTATCGGACGGTGCAGTCGGAATACTGATCTGTACTGTGCCTGCCCTTATTTCGTTAGCGCCCCATAGAGCCAGTGGCAGCGAACAGGCATCCACTGTGTCATCGTGATCGCCTCTGGGAAATGTCAGAAACTCAGGCTGCAAAACCGGCAGCTTGGGAATGCCGGGGTTGATATAGAAATCGCCACGCTGGGCACGGATAGCCAGCGCGGAGAAGCGTGTACCTTTATCGCCTCTGATAGGTACCAGCTTGGCTTTATAGGGTACTTCTCTGGATTTGTATTCTTCGAAGGACGACAGTGTTAAAGCCTGATCTTCGAACAGCACACGGTTGAGCATCGGCCAATCGGACAGTAGTGGTGAACTATTGACTGATGCAAGCTTGGTTGTAATGATGGGCGAAAAGGCGAAAAATGTACTCATGAAACCGATCGGACTCGGAAAATGACACGGTCTTGCGAATGAACCGGGTCAGGCGTTGGCGCAAGGTGTTGAACCAGCGCTCGATGTGGTTGGTTTCACCACTATCTTTACCGATCGATTGGTGGCGATCCACCGCAAAAATCATCTGATACGCCGCCCAACAATCACTGAACGAGTGACAGCGTTTGTATGCCTGGGGGATGCGCTCCCACAGGTGTCGGCAACTGGCTTCACATGATTTGCTGGAACTATGCAGCTATCTCGGAATCTCACCGGTAGGAGAACTACCATTCACCGTTCCCGGTCTTCTTGGATTGCTAAACATCCGTGCTGCTCGTTCCGCCCTGCGATCAGATAATCACACCCATGAATATACATTTCAGCCCAACCGCAGCCATGTCTGGATTGCTGCCGCAGGATTGTCGATCAAAATCGAACCAAATGCTGCTGACAACGGCGTGAATATTCAGACTTACCCGCTTCGCGCTGAAGACGGTGAACCGCTGGAATCGCTGGATGTTGAATATCATCTAACCGAAAATGGTAAACCCCAGTCTGATGCTACACTGCGTTGAACGATAGCTGCCCCTAGTCAAAAGGAACTATTGTTCAACGCTTGCGACGAATCTAAATTGCGGTAGAGGGACAATTAACGTAAAATCGTAAATAAAGGTATCCTGGTAGAAAGAACGTACAATTTACCACTTGCTAAAGAAACTCAACGTTTTGGTAAAATCCACTGTGCATGATGCGCTGACATCCGAATCAAGTCGCACATCTTCCGATTCTCCGAAGATGGGCAAAAATCTGGATGGCGATGTGAAGCAGTTGCGCCAGCGGATTAACGATGCGCTGACCTTTGAAGATCAGCTTCAGGCCCGTGTTCAGTCCATAAAGGCCGAAATCGAAAAATGGGATCGGCAGGCGGATGAAGCGGTTGCCGGCTCCAGTGATGCCCAGGCTCGTTACGCCATTGAACAAATGCAGCTTGCTCAACAGCGTCTCGCAATTGCAGAAGCTGATCTGCGCGAACACCAGCTTGTGACCCAGGAACTCATTACACGGGTGAATACACTGGATGCCGCCGTAGCCGATGCGCATCGGGCAGAAGATCAAGCCCCCGACGAGCAGGAGCAGGTGGCTTCTACATCAGCCACATCCAACTTAACAGATGCGCTGCGGGATGTGCGTGAGAAAATAACGCGCGCGGTTGATGCGCCGCCCGAGTCTCCTCAAACGCTGGTTGAACAGCCGCCTGCGGATGACCAGAGCGTTGAAGATGACCTTGCCAAACGTCTTCGCCGCTTGAGTAAACCAGAATAATTATGTCGGATACAAAACATATTCTAGTGGTTGCAGGCGATTATGCGATTATTCACCAGACCCGGCAGGCGGTGCGGGTTCATAACTTCGCGATACAGACTGCTTACAGTCACACCGATGGTCTTTATGCTGTACAAAATGGCGAGTTTGACGCTGCCCTGATTGATGGCGCTATGCGCAGTCGTACTTCGGGTGAAATGACGGTCAGAGTGTTGGCTGCGGTAAAACCCGATATGCCTGTTTTTGCCTTAACCTCCAGCAGCCAGGTAGCGGACGAGCAGTTTCCTCCCAATGTAACGATTACCGACTTAAGCGAATCAAACATCCTCTATAACTTGCTGACAGCCCTTAATCTTCCTGTTCCGAATGCCAGCATAACATCCATTTTGCCGCCGGAAGTCGCGGAAGCCAGTAGCAATAATCGGCAGTGGGCGGAAGAAATCGAAGCGCTGTTTTCGCTCAGCAAATCCCTGACCGAAGTTCTGGAATTAAGCGAAGTTCTCAATCGTGTTGTTGAGGCGGCGCGTCGCCTGACCGGAGCCGAAGAGGGCATGATTCTGATGCCCGATGATGAGGGTGGGCAGCTTTACCTGCGTGCCAAAGTGGGCATTGATGTCGAAGTCGCGCGAAACTTCCGCGTAAAGACGGAAGATACCCTTGCGGGGCGGGTTTTTGCAGCCGGACAGCCGGTTTTGATCGGCGCACAAGGGCCGCTTAAAGTCAAAACGGAATATCTCGTAAATTCGCTGCTCTATGTGCCCATCATTTACGAGAGCAAATGTATCGGCGTGCTGGGTGTAAACAACCGCAGTAGTGAGGCGCTTTTCCTTCCCCGGCATCAGGACTTATTGCAAAATCTCGCTGCCTTTGCCGCCATAGCTATCGAAAACGCCCGTATTCATGAAGAAACGATAGATCGTACCCACGAGCTTCAAACACTGGTAGAAGCCAGCCAGATTTTGAACTCATCCCTGTCATTAGAAAATACGCTGCCCAATATTTGCGAACAATTGATGCGGATCGTTCATGTCAATCTCGCAGAAATTTATGAATGGGATCGCGAGAGCAATCAGCTCCGTACAATGGCACGCAGCTTTCGCACTATTTGGCCTTCAGGCCAAGGGCCGATTTTTGATCTGGCACAGCGTCCGGTTCTTCAGGCTGCTTTGGCCGACAATACCTGTTCAGTCGTTACCTGTCATGATCCAACGAGCACTGAGGTTGATTATCTCAAACGCTTTGGGGCGGATACCGTTCAGATTGTGCCCATATTGGGTGGCAGCCAACCACTCGGCGTAATGTTGTTGTTTTATATCCATCCACCCCAAAAATTACCTGACGTGGAAACCCTTCAGCGGATTCAGAATTCGACTCTTGAAATGCTGGTTTCGCTGTCCAATCAGACCGGTTTTACACGCCCCCAGGGCATTTTTCGCGCTATTGAAGATGTAATTCATCTCGCCGCTGCCGATTGGTGTGAAATTGATCTGTTGCGACCCGATCAAAAATCTCTGTCAGTTAATCTGGCAGTCGGTAAAGGGGTTTGGTCATCGATTCCACAACCATTTCTTGATTTGTCACGCTATAATGACATTATTGAAGCGATAGAGTCGCAGACTCCGATTATCAAACAGGTAGATAGCAAAATTATCACGCCCGGCATCCGCGCCCTCTTTGATGTGATTCACAGTCGAGCCATTCTCGGCCTTCCGCTTATCCAGCGTGGTCAAACACATGGCATCGTCCTGTTTGCTGATTCGCGCCGTAATCGTATCTTTACAGAGCGCGATATTGATATGGGGCGAGCTATTGTCGGTCAGGCAGCTACTGCGTTGGAAAATGCGAGTCTGGTTCACCATCTGGAACGCAGTCTGGCGGATCTTCAGGATGCGCAGGGGCGCTTGGTACAGACAGCGCGGCTTTCAGCTATGGGAGAACTGGCGGCGGCAGTGGCGCATCAGATCAATAACCCGCTGACGACCATCATGGTCGATTCCGAAATGATGCTGTTGGACGAGCGGCCCGAATCGCCTAATTACCGCTCGCTGCAATCCATTAACCGCGCTGGAAAACGTGCCGCTGGGGTTGCGCGGCGCTTGTTAGCTATCGCCCGTCCGAATGACCCTGAATCCCCTCCGGAAAGAATTGATGTCATAGATACCATTGATGGCGTTCTGTCGTTGGTCAAATCGCACATCGAACGGGATCGTATTCGGATTATTTCGGAGATGCCAGCGGCACCCCTTCCACCTGCCTGGGCCGTTCCCGGCCAATTGGATGATATTTGGCTCAATCTTCTGATGAATGCCCATGATGCCTTGATCGGACGGGAAGGCGCTGAGGTAGGTATTCGGGCGGATTATCTTCCTGATGACGGGAGTATTGAAGTTATGGTGTGGGATAATGGGCCGGGTATTCCGGCTAATATTATTGATGAAGTGTTTAAGCCCTTTTTTACCACTAAGCCGGTTGGAGAAGGCACAGGTCTTGGTCTACATATTTGCCGCCAGACTGCTGAACGAGCAGGAGGCAGCATTTCCGTAAAAAGTGTTCCAGGGGAAGGGACACAGTTTCTCGTCCGGCTGCCTGTTAATAGACGAGGAGGAATTGAATTGTGACATACATTATCGCGGTAGACGACGACCCGGAAGTCCTGGACACGCTGGGGCGCGTTCTGGAACGGGAAGCCTTCGATGTGGGCTTGGCAAAATCGGGTACTGAGGCACTTATGCTGCTCGAAAGGCGTGTTCCGGATGCGCTCATTCTCGATATTATCATGCCTGGAATGGATGGGATTACCCTTTGTCGTCAGGTACGGCGTGACCCACGTTTTGGCGCGCTGCCCATTCTTTTCCTGACTGCCAAAGGTAGTACGGATGATATTGTTGATGGTCTGGATGCTGGCGCAGATGATTATGTAGTAAAGCCCTTCGAATTGGCGGAACTGCGTGCCCGTGTTCATGCCCTGCTGCGCCGCAGCTCTCGCGAAGCACAAACAGGTGCGGTGATTCAACTGAATGAATTAAGATTGGATTCAGACACCTATCAGGTTTACGTAAAAGGGAGTCGTATCCAGTTGACTTCCACCGAACATCGCTTGCTGCGTTACTTGATGGAAAACCCGAACCGGGCGCTGTCACCCGGTCATCTTTTGCAGGCTGTTTGGGAATATCCACCCAACACAGGCGATCCTGACCTGGTTCGCGCACACGTCAGAAATCTCCGCGCGAAAATTGAGAAAAATACAGATCGCCGTTATATTCGGACGATTCATGGTGTGGGATATATGATTTCCGGCTAAGTGGTTGGCTTGTTTTCTCGATAGGGACTCTTGTTAGTGCGTAAGCCGTGACAACAAAATAGATTTGAGCAATGAAAAACTCCCTGACTAATTGGTCAGGGAGTTTTCTTTATTTCAGGGCGGTTTTGTTAACCGCAGTTATCCACGCACCCTCCACCCGGTAGGGTTGGCGGTGGCTTCGGTGTCGGAGTCTTGGTCGGCGTAAACGTACTCGTCGGCGGCTTCGGTGTATTCGTCGGCCCTGGTGTATTGGTTGGTCTGGTCGGCGACGGTGTAAATGTCTTCGACGGTGTTAGCGTCGGTGCCGGCGTGTTGGTCGGACCCGCGGTAGGCTTCGGTGTTGGTGACGGGATTTCCGAAAGCGTAATGGTGCCACCTGTGCCGCCACCTGGACCACTGGGGCCGGTTCCACCCGTGGAACCGCAGCCAATGTTGAACTGTGTTCCATTGAAGTCCGTAGGTGTAACGCCGATGTCACTCAACAGGCCAGTTACACCACCGAAGTCCAGATACAATCCGGTGATGCTGGGGCCGGTACCAGTCCTTGGCGGGAAGAAATAGGTTTGTACCCATGTCCCCGTAGGATCGCTTGTATCATTGTGACCATTGGTGGGCGGTGACGCATCCTGAGTTGGACTGCCGGAGTTCCACACTTCAAAGCTGCCTGGCTTACCGAAGGGTGCGACAGTCGTGACCCTATCAAGTGTCAGAATACCCGCCGCACGCTGGATCCACTGAATTACAAAGTCATTCAACGGCGAAACAGTGGTACGGTTATTGCGTACTTCCAGGTGCACGATACCAAAAGGTTCAAAGCCTACAAAGTTGACCGTAATCAGCGATGAAGCACAGTCAGGCGTGTAGGTTGGCGTGTTGGTTGGCTTCTTCGGATCAATCGTCGGCATAGGTGTTGGTGTCGGCGTGATCAGTGGCACAACACACGGTGTATTGGGATGCAGCGGGTCATAGAGATAGAAGGTTGCCGCATAATCGTTGATCGTGCTGACCAATTCCATATTGCTCGGCCCATTACTAAACGTGGCCGACCAATCACCTGTTGAACTGCCTGCAATTGTCCGGTCAATTTCCTGTACACCCGTCAGATAAGAATCGGTGCTGGTGTCTGTCGTATTTTGAGCCGGATATGGATTGGCATTGCTCTTACCTTGCCAGTGCGGGTAATTATCAAGCGCCATTTCGAATAGATACATGGCTGTAAATTGATAAATGCTCGGCCACCGGAAGATGACACGCTGGATAAACGTTGAATCCAGATTCTGGTTATGGATGGAGATGAATACCCTGCCGCCAGAGATGATTAACCCATCTGCTGATAATTTCGAGCAGACAAACGGCCCCGGACTGGTCGGTGTATTCGTCGGCGCAGCCTTTGGCGTTGGTGTCGTCGATGGGGTAGGTGTATAGGTGACAGTAGGTGTGAAGCTGGGTGTATAAGTCAATGTCGGTACACCCTGTGCCCCGGAAGGTACGCTGCCCAATGCGTTACGGGGGTCAACCGCACGGAAGGCTTCAACAATCGCTGTCCGTCGCGCCTGGATCGGAATGTAATTCGTCAGCCCAAGCGGCGTAATGAGCGGGTGATTGAAACTGATGATGACAATAACCGTGTCCGCTGGCCCACCCGGATCACTCCATGGCTTGCCTGCATTAACCGTCTCGATTCCACTGGTAGGAATTTCGTTCAGGTAACATCCCGGCGCATAGATGCTGCCGGGGCCAGTTGTGTTATGGTCAACACCGTTCTTATCTTGCAGGGCATGATCACCCAGAAAAGTGGCGAACCGACCACTTTCGTCTTTATAATAGGTTTTTGAAGTCTTTTCATCCAGCAGCTTACGGGTACTGCAAATGGTCACATTAAACCACGAACGCTGGTCAGAACGCGGCTGGGGGTTGTCCCATACCTGGTACCAGGGTTGATTCGTTGGTTCTTTCTTATCCAGTGGTACAGTCAGGAAGTTCTGCTCGATTGCCAACCCGGCTGCACCTTCACGCGCTTTTGCCGTGATCGACAGAATACGAGCCATGTCCCGCCGCATTTCCTGATGATTTGCGTTGAATGGATCGCAGTTCAGACCATTGTTCCAGGTCGCGAAAATGCTTTCGAGTCCACCGTGATAAACCGTGACCCCTTTATAGGTCGTTTGGGTTCCTCGCTGGTCTATATCAGGGGTCGCGCCATTACCATCATAGTCGTAGAAATCGACTTTTGCGGCGTTTTCTCCCTGACCATCATTGACGCACGGCACCAGACCGGTTGGATCGTTCTTGACAGTACGATTCATCTCCAGATTCATGGTGTAGGTGGCTTCGTCGTATTGACCTGTACTGGCATAGCGTGCCGCGGTACGCGCCGCATTTTGCAGCGAGACCCAGGCTTGGAATATGCGCCCAAACTCGATGATGCCAAACATCAGGATGAGCAGGATGGGCAGGGTGATGGCGAATTCCGCCAATGTTTGCCCCTGCCGCTTACGGCGTGATCGTTCAGTGTCTTGCTGTGTAGTCATCTACACCCCCTTATCCGCAACCTCTGAAATTTTCCGACTAACGAGTCAAACGAGTGAACATACGAGACGCGATATCATCAAAAACCGCCGTTAGACGGTTAGGATCCGGTGCATTGTAATAGTTACCGCAGTTGGTCTTGGGCGGCAGCGGGTTTACCCAGACACCCGTCGAGAAATCATTAGCGTTTTTCGCGGCATCTGCGCTTCCGTAACCGACCACAGGACCTTCACAGGGACCGCGATCACCATAAGGATCGTTATTGGACAACTTGCCATCCAGCACACCATCCCGCTTCAGGTCTTGCTGGTAATCGGTATCAATCCGCTGGTTATCGCCCACGTCGGCAATGTAGCGCAGCAGTTCTTCACCCAGGCAGTCGCTCACATTTGCAGCACAACTGTGATTGCCCTGTTGGAAGTCAATTCCGAAACCAATCGTGAAAATGGTCGGAAGTTGAAGGGCGTTTCGTGTTGTGCCCTGCGTAGTCAGCTCAGGGAATGGATTACTCAATCCGACATAATCCGCCCAGTCACGCGCATAATCATCAACATCGTAAGTCGTTTCGCAGCGAATATCATCGTTCAGGTCAATGAAGATGTTGCTGTCAGCATCGGTGTGACCCGGATCAGGCCGGAAGCAGTACGGATTACGGGTTTCGGGCAGCATATCGCTGCATCGCGGTTGTTCCACATCGAAATTGTTGTCCAGTAAAGCACCGGGGTTGGCCGGAGTACCATAGGGGCATAACCCGTATGATCCATACTGTCCTGCCGATGTGGGGGCACTGTTAGGGTCACCATAGGGATTGCCCGGATTCAGGATGCCAGCCGCGCCACCGCGCCGCACCGGATCACTTTGCGCTGCCGCGCCGTCGCCCAGCATAACCATGACCCACACCGCACCGTTTGTACGCACCGTATTCGGGTTGAGCAGGGCGTTATTACCTACACGCAGCGCTGCACCGACGTTGCTGCTGCCGCATCCGGCACCAATCTCATAACTCCACTGCGGCTTCTTGCCCTGCCGAGCGTAATTAGGGTCAGTAGGGCTGGTAAATTGAGTTACAGGTAATTGATTATTCCAGGCTGGATCATTCAGGTTGGGCAGCATCAAAGTGGCAGGCCAACTGATAAAGCTGGCGGGATTAGGCCAATTCGTGGTGCTCCCGTTGTTGGGTGATTTTGTTCCAGGGAAGAGTCCTTTAGGCTGACCGAAGGCCGCCATCGGGGTTGGGTAACGGCTGGCGATGTAATTAACGTTTCGTAGATCAGCATCCAGCGGCGATAGCGAGCTGTAGATGCTGAAGGGGGCTTGCAGACCGGCGTTCTGAAAATGGCAGTTATTGTTGACCGGGTAGTCATTGAGCTGCCCTACCGTCGTATTATTGTAACCACCTGTTCCACTCGGCGACCATGTTCCTGCGGCAAGGTTGGTCATAGTCTGCTCGTAACGAATGGGCGTACCACTCTTGGAAGGGTCACTTGGATTATAGGGCGCGCCACCAATGACGTATGAATCCCATAATCCGTCGGTTCCAACGGTATTGGTTCCGTTGATGACGGTATCGGCATAAAAGCTGGTTTCCGCACGAACACCGATTTCATTGCTCAGTGCCAGCAGTGCATCACTTTGTGAGGTCATCATAGGGGTCTGTGGCCCGGTTCCATCGGCTCCACCCTTTTGTCCATCGGGATCAATCAGGTAAGCGTAACGGTCAAAAGTCACATAGGCCACACGATCACCGCGCGTGAAATCAATGTGCTTGAGGAATTCCGCCGTCGAATCACGCATCGCTTTGAATGGTTGGCAAACCAGATCCTCGAATTTGCCGTCCTGGTTCGGATCATTGCAGCAGCCAAAGTAGTTATAGGCTGGCACAAAACCATCATAGTTGGAGGTAAAACTACCACCACTGCTCATGTATCCGACTTGCTTAAGCAGTTTGGTGTACTCGACCCGCACATCATCTGTTGGGGCATTGGCACCTTGTCCATTAGAGACACCACCTACGATGGTTTCTGCCGCCGGGAAGAAGCGCACACGGCAATTTGGCGGTGCCTGACGTGAATCATTGGGATCATTGATGATCGTGATATTGTTACTGGCATCCGATAGGTACGATATGACTGGATAGGTAGTGGTATCCGCCGTTATTTGATTCTGTGTCTTTCCTAGCGTTTGATACCAGGCAGACATGTAGTCATAATTACATCCGAACATGCGGAGGTAAACCGGGTCATATTTGCTTGGAGTAGTGCAATTTGTCGTTACGCCCGATCCGGCTGGTTGAGCCATTCTCGGCGCGTAATAATGCATTTTGTAGGGAGTGCCTTTTTCCCAGTCATCATAGGAAGTCTGGTTCAGCATCGATTCTGACGAGTCAAAAATCATCACCACATCGAGTACCGCGGTTTCCGAAATCGATGTTGCTTCCAGCAGCACGCTAGGCCAGCCGAGCAGTCGCAGAAACACGGTGGGGGAGTTGAGCTGTGCGGTCACGCGAACCAGCTTGCGCGGCGGTGGTAATTTACCTGTGACCGGGTCTTTGATACTGCACTTCAACTCTGGATCGGCGGGTGTGGTCGCGCACGTATCCACCAGTACCGTGCTGGGGCTGAGTCCATAAAACTCAATAAACTGCCGCGCAGCTAGATTGACTGTCGCGATATTGCGTGCAAATGCAAAACCATCGGCACGTTTGTCTTTTTCGGCTTGTGTGCCGCCCATAGCGTTCGCGTTGGCAATTTCCTGGGCGTTAGGCAGGGTACGCCGCACCTGACCAGCCGCCGCAACTGCCGCACTGTCCACCGCGCGACGCAGGGTATTGTAGCGGACAAACATGAGCGAAATATCGGTGACGATGCCCACAAATCCCAGCAGCACAATGAAGGCTAAAGCCAGAATAACGATGGTCTGACCACGTTGGGCGCGTTTGAAGAAGGGGAGTCGTTTTTTCATCATGGTTTCTACGCACCTCCTAATAAGAATGCGGGTGGCGCTTTGGGGAATTTGATTCGCGGTTCAGCCGCTGGTACCGGAAATGCTGACCAGACGGAAATGATGGTCTGATCGCCCAGAATAGTGAATACTGGGTTAAATACCGGATTTTTGAGCAGCAGGTAATGCCGCCAGAACATCTCCACCAGCACCATACCCTGACTGGCGAGACGGGCGCGTTCCTCAGTCTTGATTAGACTGAAATTTGGCAGGTTAACCAGATCCTGAACCTGTCCGATTGACCATTCCGAGCCGTAACATGCGCCGCCAGAATTTGAAATGACATGCCGTCCAGTCAGATCGAACCCACGCTGGGTTTCGCTTCCACCATCATATCCTTCCAGTTCCAGATAATTTCGGTTGATTTCAAGGCTAGGATCAACGCTGGCATCATAGCTGAAATTACGCTTGCTATCCTTAATATAATCGAATGGATCTCGTGGATCTTGGTTTGGACCGGAATTGCATTCATTGGCATTCGTTGGGTAACGCCCCACCACGATAACCTGTGGCTTGTCGGTGAGCGCCGCGGATACTTGTTGGAGATTTGGTTTTATACTAGCGGGCACCTCTAATGGGTCAACCAATTGTAGTGAGAAGACCGAAATAACAATGTCATCAACTTCCGGCCTGCCATCAGCTGGGGGAGTGTGGTACGGGTCAACAATGCTGCCTTGATTATAGGTTCGGCTGTGGAACTCCAGGGGAGCCATCGAATTCAGCATGATGCAGGATAAAATGCTGTAAAAGCCCTGATAAATAGCCTGCTGGTTAACCGATGCACAATTGCGGTAATTCAATAACGTGGTGTCGGTTGGTGGGCTGAGATTGGGCGATATGCTCGCCAGGTTGTTCCACTCCTGTGGAGAGGTGTCGCCCGTTTGAACGGTACCATAACGGGCACCCACACGGGTTGTTTCGAGCAGAATGAGATAATTGTTGGCGAACCAGGCGATCTCAACCAACCCCATAATGAGGACAATCAGGATCGGTGAAACCAATGCCAGTTCAACCACACTTTGACCGCGTGCATGATTTTTTCCATACACCGCTGGCGTTCCATCAAGGATTTGTACTATCTTTTTGATTACGCTTCGCATCGCACATTCCCGATTAATTTTTCATGAGCGGCATTTTCATCATACCACAGGGTTTGCTCAATTCGATGCGGCTACTGATAAGAAAATGATAGGGTTTTGTTTGGGAAATCCCCCGACTTTGGTGCTATTTACCACACTTCATGTGGGTGGTCGGTGCCGATTTTAGAAGCAGTTCATTGCGGATTTAAGTGCAGCCGCTCACGCTGTTTTATATCTTTCACCAGTCCAATCGGTTCTGAACCGAAATACGAACAGTACAAATAATAAGAGCGCATTTTATTAATGCGCTCTTATAGGAGTGTTTGGTTGGGTCTGGCGAATTGGCTTAACGAACGCGCGCGCTCAGGGCTGCTGTTTCAAATTGGATGCGAGCCTTGATACCATACCCGCGTCCGTGCCGTGACTGGATAATCGCCGGACGCTCAGGATCGTCTTCCAGTTTCCGTCGCAGATTGCGGATATGATTCCGTACCAGTGCCGCATCCCCCGAACCACGTGGATACTGCCACACATCCATCAATAAATTCTCAGTTGTGTGAAGTTGCTGCGGCGAACGGCACAGGAACTTGAGCAGTTCAAATTCTACCTGTGTCAGGATGACTTTACGTTCATTGACAAATACGGTCAGTGTATCCGGCACAATCCGCAGCATAGGAGTGCCATCCGTGTTTCCACCGTTGACACGACGTAGGTGTGCCCGCACACGGGCCGAAAGTTCACGCAGGGCAAATGGCTTCCGAATATAGTCATCACCACCCGCGTCCAGAGCATCAGTAACAGCATGTCGCGTTCCCTGGTTGGTGAGGAAGATAATCGGGGCATTCGCGGTGCGCGGATTTGCACGCAGCTTGCGGCACAGCATCAGACCGTCCATTCCGGATGGCAGATACGTGTTGATGACAAACAAATCTGGATTGCTTTCTTCAGCGATGTTGAGCGCTTCTCTTGCCGATAGCGTCTTCAGAACGGTGTATCCTTCACGTTCCAGATATTGTTCCATCGAGCTAAGTGTTTCCAGATCATCTTCTACAATTAAAATTGTGACCATATTGGCGCGTCCATTTATCCATTGCGAATTCATAAGTACAGTATACCCTTGAGAATGAACTGCCAACGTAATATGTGTCTGAATATTTTGTGAAATCTATGTATAGCCCCAGGGTACTATCCCGACTGTTTCAGATCATGAAATTGGTGCTTTACAACTAAGAACTTTTGTGCTATTTTAGGTTGTTGGGAAAGATAAGGTAGGACTGCAATATGTGGTGGATTGCTCCAAAGCCCTCACCCCCGCCCCCTCTCCCAACCGGCGAGTACGCCTAGGCGAGGGGTGAAAAGACCAACCGAAGCGGGAAATTCTCACCTAAAATATTGTCCACCATTTAATGCGGTGCTACCCCAACCGATAGCACCACACTAAACGGTGGGTATAGATAGCAATTGGGCTTTTGAAGTACCACAGGCGACATGAAATGGAATTCGCCAACGCCGCCGTCGCCGCCAATCGCCTATCTTTTCCCATGATGCTAATCCTGCGAGGGAGGAATTCGGATGACTGAACGCCAACATTTTCGCCAATCACTGCCATCCACCAGTTATTGCTCTCCTACCAAAGAGAATTCAATGCAATAAATGGCGGGAAATAGCAGCAAATGGCGACATTGAGCAGACAAGACAGAAGAAGCGTATTCGCCAGAGCAGCAGCGGCAGCAATCTCAAGGCGGGTTTTCCCTAACGGGATGGCGGCAACAAAGCCGGAAATTTGTGTTTATGGCTTACGGTGTGAACGAACCTGATGATACGGCAAACATTGCAGCAGCACCCCCCCCACCTCCGCCGCAATAACGTTATACGGGGAAAATCCTTATCAAACACGAGTAGTTGCTGCAATCTTTGCAATAAGAAAGAATTCAGCACATGGAACGAATACTGCTGC
This sequence comes from Aggregatilineales bacterium, assembly GCA_044226645.1. Classification (GTDB taxonomy): domain Bacteria; phylum Chloroflexota; class Anaerolineae; order Aggregatilineales; family Phototrophicaceae; genus CFX2. The sequence continues at coordinate 61,626 of JBGAGR010000006.1, read as the reverse complement.
TGAATCCGTGCGGTATCCGCAATAACGAGGCGAGAAACTGCCGCATAAATAATCTTGTTTTGAGAAGTGTCTATCCATAAAGAACATTTACGATATTTGGTTTTTCTCAATACTTAACAAGCGAGTACCCATGTCTGCGATTCGAAAGTTGAGTCTCTCGACAGTTCGCCGTCTCGCGATTACACGCCAGCACCTTGCCGGAGAATCGCCTCGATCCGATTCAGACGGGATGTTGTCCCTGATTCGCGATCTCGGCTGTTTACAGCTTGACCCCACCAGCGCGGTTGCTCGCAGTCATCTCCTCGTTTTATGGAGTCGGCTTGGGCACTATGATCCAGCTATTCTGGATAAGCTTCTGTGGGAAGATCGCTCTTTATTTGAATATTGGGCGCACGCCGCCTCCATTGTTTTGACTGAAGATTATCCCATCCATGCCCGTCAGATGCAGGACTTTGGACTACCCCATTCAGCCTGGGGACAGCGAATGCGTAAGTGGGCTGGAGAAAACGCTGCCTTGCGCGATCACATCCTCGAAGAAATTACCCTCAAAGGAGCATTGCCTTCCAAGTATTTCGAAGACAAATCACAGGCAAGCTGGCATTCCACTGGTTGGACGGGTAATCGGAATGTCAGCCAGATGTTGGGATTCCTTTGGGAATCAGGCGTTATTATGGTTTCGTCCCGCGAGGGCGGTCACCGTTATTGGGATTTGACCGAACGTTGTTTGCCCGACTGGACACCCCGCGAGTCTCTCGATTGGCCTGCTGTAGTGCGTAAGTCAGCTCTCAAAGCACTTCGTGCATTAGGGGTAGCAACTCCGCGCCAGATTCAGCAGCACTATACCCGCTCGCGCTACCCTGGTCTTACTGATATTCTCAAACAATTGGAATCGGAAGGTATCATCCAGCAAGTTGAAATTGACTTTGTTAGCAAAGGCAAGCCTGAACCCTGGTATATTCATAATGATGATGTCTCGATGCTGAATACTTTAGAGGGCGTGGAAACACGCACGATTCTCCTGTCACCCTTCGACAACCTCATTTGTGATCGTGCCCGAACCAAAAAGCTCTTTGATTTCGATTTCACTATCGAAATTTATGTGCCCAAAGATAAGCGCAAATACGGGTATTATGTATTGCCTATTCTGCATGGAGATCGCCTAATTGGACGTATTGACCCGCTCATGAATCGCAAGCAGGGCACGTTGATGATTAATACCATCTATGCCGAGCCGGATGCGCCCATGAACCGAAAAACGGCGCAGTCGATTTCTCGTTCCATCGAATCGCTTGCTGGTTTTCTGGGTGCAAAGACTATCGAGTACACCGATCATATTCCTGATGGCTGGAAATCGGGTTTAGGCTGATACGGAGTGGACCCGAAAATGCTCTGTATTGATGATTTGCCCTGTGGTTAAATAGATCGCTTCTGGCATCTGAAAGAATAACCATAGGCAATAATCATGATTGTATGTGTCACTCCCAATCCAGCCTTGGATCGTACTTTGCTCGTACCAAATTTTGCTGCTGGGACTGTTACCCGCGCACAGTCCTCCTTAGCCGCAGCTGGAGGTAAAGGCATCAACGTCGCCCGCGCTATTCGCAATCTGGGCGGCGAAGCTTTTTGTAATGCCTTCCTGGGCGGCGTGATGGGGCACTACATTGCTGATTTGGCGGAACGAGAAGGCATATCGGGAAAATGGACATGGGTTGATGGCGAAACACGCACCTGCATTATTGTTGCCGATGCACAGACCGGAGAGGCTACAGTCATTAATGAACAAGGCCCCACCGTAACAATCGATGATTGGGCGCATCTCCACGCCGACGTAATGCACACTATATATAAGGAAGCGAAGGTCGTGTGCTTTAGCGGCAGCTTGCCGCCCGGTTCAACTGTCGATGTCTATCTTGGCCTCATTCGAGATGTGCTTCAGGCCGGCAAACAGGTTTGGGTAGATACCAGCGGTGTACCACTGGAAAGCGCGCGTCATATTTCCGGCATTGGTATCAAAGTCAACGGAGATGAAGCTGGCGCGATTTTAGGAAAGAAAGTTGATGATCCTGAGTCAGCCTTATCAGCCGCACGGGAATTACAGCAGGCTGGCCCGGAAACAATTGTACTGACTTTGGGAGCTTTGGGCGCAGTAATGGCGCATACTCAGGGAAACTGGTGGGCGAAACCGCCTGTGGTCAAAGTCGTTGATCCCATCGGAAGTGGCGATTCTTTCCTTGCTGGCTTGGTCACTTCGTTGAGCGATGGCTGTTTACCATCAGAGAGCCTCCGCCGGGCAGTCGCAGCAGGTGCAGCTAACGCGCTTTCGATAGGTGGCGGTCAATTCACGCTTAGTGATTTTAATGATGTGCTCTCTGGAACAACGCTCACGACTTTATAATGATGTGCTGTCCAGAATTTATGCTTACCTGAAATTCGTTTTGCCTTATGGCGCTGTGACGACGCTGACTTGCGGGTGGCGTAAATAGGCTGATCGCGTTGCACTGGTCATATCAAGTTGTTCTGGTGTTAGGAGTGACCAGAATTGTTCTGGTGTCATGATTCGTTCTGCTCCCGCTTCAGCGTACTTTCGCAGCCATTCGAAGAATGCATCCGTTCCCAGATCATCACGTAGGTCATTCAGCATCTGTACACCGCGTAAATAGACCGCGTTGATATAAGCGCGTCGCGACGTGAAATCATAGACCGAACTGTCGACATAGCCTTCCGGGGCAAGACTGTTCACCCGGAAATTCCACCACCAATTCTTCAGGGCAGGGTAGTATTCTTCAATGAAGACATACTCACTGTAAGTTGCTAATGCTTCATCGAGCCAGGGGTTTATTGCCTGGTCATTTCCAACTCGCGCATACCACCATTGATGAGAAACTTCGTGTACCGTGATAATCATGAGATAGGATGTTGGCCCGTTGAACGAACGGAAATATTCACCTCCCACAAATACAATCCCGCTGAACTCCATCCCATCGCGAAAATCGCCCTCAACAATGACCATTCGTTTGTAAGGGTATTTCCCATACAGGTCTTCATACATTGCCAGTGCTTTTGTCGCTGAATCCAACGCGAAAGCTGCCGTGTCAATTGTTCCGCCCTCAGTCTGAATTTGAGCGTCACCAAAAGTGTAAAGCTCAATTTCGACACCACTCTCTGTTGTTTTTGTGGAGAGAGTCGCGTTCTCATTCATACTTACACTGAAATCACGTGCTCCGGATAGGCTGAACTGCCAGTGATCTTTTTCATTGGCGAGTGTTTCTCCCGGCGCAGCTACCAGTAAGTTTTCGGGTGCATCTTGAATGTCTAATGTGACATCCCAGTCCGCAGCATCCAAAACTTCTTGTTCACCAATAGAGATTTCTTGATGACTGACCCAATCTTTTTGATCGTGAACAGCCACGACAGGAAGCCATTGACCCAAATTTGTCTGGCGCGAACTGTAACCCAAATATCCCTGGTAAGCATTTTCTCCATCAATCTCTATTTTGGGGATTTGAATTTGGAAGGTGAGTGCGAGAGTGAGTTCGCACTCTGGTTTGAGAGTTTTAGGCAAGTCAATTGTGAGACGCTGCCCGGATATTGAAGTTGGGAGATCAATGTCGCTGAATCCTAGTTGGGCACTTTCCAGATGGAACACACCCGGCAGTATGTTGGGCCTGACATTCAGAACTATTTGATCAAACCCATTATCAGTAGAGTTGATATAATCAATTTGCTGATGTACGATCAATGATCGGCTTTTATATTTCATATCGGCAATAATAGTATAATTAGTTTTCGCCGATGGACTAGTTTGTCCACACTGAAAATTGCCCGGTGTCGAACTGGGTTCAGGTTCAATAGTGGGTACGTCGCGGGTCTGGCGTTCGATAGTGGGCACAGGTGTTGTTTGAATAGTGTGAACAGCAGTTTCTGTGGGTAAAAATGAAACTTCTTCTGCTCGAACCAGAGCACAAGCGCTTAACGCTGCTATGGACAAAAGTAGAGTGAGTATGCGTGCGATAGTCATAGAAGCATGTTACCTTGCAGGTTTGAAATTGCCAATATACGGGTTAGACAGTGTTTTATTCATGCAACTTTCGCGGCCTTTGAGCCGTATCGGTGTTATCATAATTTGATTTTATCAATCGAGGAGGGGGAAATTTGAAATCTCAATCTATTCAAAGTCAACTACGTGGCTTAGTCCGCTTAACTCGTTGGAAAGAGTATATCCCGTTTGTGGTTCCATTGACCATTCTGGGAGGACTGCTGGCCGCTCGTCCGAATGCGATTCAACTGGACTGGCGCTTATTAGTGGTGACAGTGGCCAATATTTTTGCTGTCGCCTATGCATTTATGATTAATGATATTGAAGATGCTCCCGACGATGCCCGTGACCCGGCTCGTGCGGCTCGGAATCCGATTTCTACTGGTGAAATCGGCATTCGCATTGGTTACGCTGCATGTCGTATCGTCGCGGCAATCACGCTCATTATGTATGCGCTCGGTGGACTTTGGCCGTTGGTTATCGGCATTGCGACATTGCTTCTGTCCCACCTTTATTCCTGGCGGCCTGTACGCCTCAAGGCATGGCCCGTTACCGATGTAGTCTCGCATTCCTTGATGTTGAGTGGTTTGCTTTTATTGGCTGGTTATTTCACTTATCATGACCAGCCCGGAATTGTTTGGTTTGTCGCGGCGGCGGTTACTTTGGTTTCTGTCTACGGTCAGCTCTATAATCAACTGCGCGATTTTGAAATGGATAAGGCAGCCGGACTTTATAACACCGCCATTGTTCTGGGCGAGAGCAGCACCCGGATTGTCATGTATGCTTCAGTCGGATTAGCAGCAGTCTGTTTAATGGCTGCTATCATCCAGGGTGCTTTTCCGCTTCAATTAGGGCTTGTTTTTTTGGTGAGTATACCGATTAGTATGCTTATCAGACCCAAACATGATATGCGCGGTGGAGAATTCGTAGAAGTTACAGGGGGACTGCAAGTACAGGCACTTGTAGTCGCCAATCTGACAGTCGCAGCATGGTTAGCGTGGGTTGTCATTAGTCAATTATTCCCACTCCTCTAAACCCTCCTCACTAAATTAGCAGCAAGGTAGTCAGTCGGTCAGGTAACGTAAATCCTGACCGATTTTTAATTACTTTTGAATCGCTCCTGTGCGTGATCTTGGCACAAGGTTTAACCTTGACCTATAATCGAGATTGTATTGAAAACCTTTTTCTTATGGGGTTCAGATTTCAACAAATGGTTAATGATGGTAATCCTAAGGCGACAATACTGGTTGTAGATGATATACCAGATACAGTTCAGCTCATGAAGGATTGGCTGGAAAGCCACAATTTTAGAATTCTTGGAGTCACCAGCAGTATCAAGGCGCTGGAATTAGCAGAAAAAGAAGCCCCAGATCTAATCTTGATGGATGTGATGATGCCCAAGATGGATGGCATGGAAACGTGTCGTCGCCTGAAAGCCAATCCGAAAACTGCCGGGATCCCGGTCATTATCGTGACAGCAAAAAATCCCAGCGAAGCACGTGCCGAAGGTATGATGGCGGGTGCTGTTGATTATATTGCGAAGCCGGTTAACCTGAACGATCTTGTCAAGCGGATTGAAACTGTTTTGTCAGCAAGTTCACAGGCCCCAATGGATGTGCAGCGTTTGTTGGAAGAAGTTGTTCACTCTGCGTTGACCATCCTGTCGATTGATATGGTCTGGTTACTGGTAGTTGATAATGACGAACAGATGTTGAAAAGTCGTATTTTGGCAACGACTGGCGGCGCGCGTATTGAGACCGATTTTCTCATGACAGCCGCAGAAGGGCAATCTGTTCCGAAATTTTCTTTACAGGATGACAAAATCCCGTTTTGCATTACCCTTCAAACTCGTACCATGTTGACTAATCTAAGTACGGAAAGTCTGAAAGAGAATCTGGCAACCCAATCGGTTTTTCGCGCAACGGAGATGCTGCGTCTGAATTACCTGACAGTAGTACCACTAACCGTCGGTGGTAAAGCTCCCGGCGTGATGGTGCTTGGAACCGTACAGCCCCTTAATGTTGAAGAACCACGCACTCGGCAAATTTTGATTTCTTTAGGCAGTCAGGCTGCCATTGCCCTGGACTACTCGCGCTTGATTACTAACCTCACAACGAGTGAAACCGAAATGCGGCGCGAGCAGGTGTTCCGTCAGATGATTCTCGATACCATGAGTGATGGTCTGGTCGTCATTGATGCAAAAGGGATTATAAAGTACGTCAATCGTCGTCTTCTGCGGATGACCAATTACTCTAAAGGGTACCTGGAAGGGCGCTCAGTTGGCGATTTGTTCCACCCGGATGATCGTATCGATGTACTTATCGGCCTGCTGCGTGAAGGTGCTGCAACCATGCGCTTTGATCAGCGGTTGGTCACGCGCGATGACGAAAAAATCATCCCGGTTTGGCTGACTCGGTCACGAGCGCAGTCAGATGATCTTGATAATCAGGTTATTGTTTTGACAGATATGACGGATCAAAAGCAGCGCGAGGACGAACTTGAGTTGCAAACCAGCCGTCTGACAGGCTTGAATGAGGAATTGGAGCGGCAGACAAGTCGTCTGACCGCCTTAAATCGTGCTGCTCATGTTATTACATCAAACTTGTCGCTGCATCAAACCCTCAACAATATTTTGGATGCAGCCATGCGAGTGGTTGAGGCTCAGGGCGCATCACTGTTTTTGTTCAACACTGAAAACCCTGATGAACTGTTAGCGCTTGCCGCGGTAGGTACAGGCTCAGAAGTTATGCAAGGAGTACGGGTTCCCGTTGGAGAAGGGGTTGCAGGTTGGGTAGCACGTGAGGCTAAATCTCAATTGGTCAGTGATATTGCCCATGATGAGCGCTTTTATCGCGCCGTTGATGACCGAACCGGAATGCACACCCGTTCCTTAATCGCGGTGCCGCTCATTAATGCAGAGCATGTTATTGGTGTGGTTGAAGTCGTCAATAAAATGAATGATCGTTTGTTTAACGATGATGACGTGAAATTGCTGGAAAGCATGGCTGGTACGGCTGCGGTGTCGATTGTAAATGCCCGTTTGTTTGAAGAAACCAAACGCCGTGTGAGCGAGCTGGGCACACTGTTGAATGTGAGTGCAACGGCTTCTTCAACACTCCAGTTCTCACAGGTGTTGGAGGGCATCACTCACAATATTGCCGAGCGATTTGGCGTGGCACGATGCAGCATCTTTGCCTGGAATGCCCCGAAAAATCGCTTGGAGGCGTTAGCAGAGATTTGCGATACAACCTGGGCAGTGGATGTTGCCCCTATTCAACCACTTTCAGATGAATCGCCTGCTCGTCAGGTGCTCACATCAGGCAAGATTGCTTATGCTTCACTCCTCGACACCAATGTGTCGGCAGAAAATCGCAGGGCATTGAATACTGCGGGTATGGTTAGTTTGATGATGGTTCCATTAGGCTCCGGGGATGTTGTATCTGGTATAGCTACGCTCTACAGTGTGGACACCAAATCTGGCTATGGCGAGCATGAAGCTCAACAAGCCAAGTCTATTGCTGAATCCTGGCAGCATTCAGGTAACAATGTCGGAAGTCTGCAAGAGTCTGTTAACGAAATACTCACGGATTTAATCGATCAATTCATGACTATTGACCGAACTTCCTGGGTGAGCATTCATTCCTGGAGTCCTGGCGATGACTTCCTGCTTCCGCTGCGAGAAAAGGGCTTTGCTGAATGGACGAAAAGATCAGGTAATGCTCTGGCTATTGAAGATTATCCAACCTTAAAAAATGTCGTCGAGACTAAGCTCGTTCAAACGGTTGTGGTAGATGATCTGACGGACGATCCTTCCGAGCGCGAGTGGCTTTCTCTTCGCGGTGGAACAGTATGTATGATAATTCCGCTTATTGAGCGGGGCGTAATCGTTGGCGTAGTCAAGCTCGTCAATCAGGAGAGTCGGGTGTTCGACTATGATGAAGTGCGCTTGGCGCAGGGCATCGCTAATGTGGTCAGTAACGCTATGGAAAATGCACGGCTGTACCAATCGCTGGACAGTCGTGCTAAAGCATTGGAAAGTGCCTATAAAGAACTTCAGGAAGCAGACAAGGCTAAAGACGAGTTTATTCAGAATGTTTCCCATGAACTGCGAACCCCGTTAATTGCGGTATTGGGCTATGCGGATTTGTTGCAAGACGAAGAGTTCGGCACTGTTAATGACCAGCAGCGTGAAGCTTTGGACATGATTGTCCAAAAATCTCAGAAGCTGGCGGAATTGGTAGAGGACATTGTTTCCGTACAGGCACTCGAAAATCGCACCTTTGAGCGTAAGCCTGTTAATCTGGTCGAAATCGTCAATGGTGTAATACAGAAATACAGCGAGCACGCTAACGCTGCTGGTTTGCGCATAAATGCGCGTCTGCCACAAAACTTACCCCCGGTTATGGTAGATGCCGTAATGATAAGCGATGCATGTGATAAGTTACTGGATAACGCTATCAAGTTTGGTCGATCTGGCGAGGTTATCGATGTCATTCTCCAGGACACGGAAGGCCCTGTAGTACAGGTCATGATTCGTGATTATGGCATTGGAATTGATCCATCCGAACACCAAAAGATATTCCGGCGTTTTTATCAGGTTGATGGTGGTGTCAATCGTCATTATTCCGGTACCGGGCTTGGGCTGGCAATTGTCAAAGCTATTATCGAGGGGCATGGGGGACGGATCGGCGTTAAGAGCAAATTGAATGAAGGTGCGACGTTCGCTTTCACTTTACCTAAATACACAACATTGGTGCAATCATAATATGTCACTCAGCACACTTCACAGTATCCTGTTTAATATGCATATTCTCTATTCCTTGATTCTAGGTATCTGGGCTGCCGCGATGGCTTTGCGCAACCAGTCCATTTCTGGTAATTACTGGGGTGCGGTTGCGACTGGAACGATACTGGCGGTGATTGTTGTCCTGCTCGGCATTATCATGACCGCGCAAGGGCTGCGTACTGCGCGGATTGTGACCTACTACATATACATGTCATGGTTGGTCATTGTGATGCCGGGTCTCTATTCCATGCTGCGGGGAAGGGATGATCGCAGCGCCGCGATTGCCTTCTCACTGTTGAGTTTCTTTAATGCGGCTACTTCAGTCAGTATGTTACAACGTGGCATAACCGGTCCCTGGCTTTTAGAAGGTGGTTAAACGGTTGTTACCGCTTGTATCCAAACCCCTGTTATACTCGGCAGGGGTTTTTTGTTGATAAGGACTCGAACGAATGACGACTGTAGAACTTGCCGCACTTGATTTGCCCGAATTCGGTTTGCCAACCGTTGAACCGATTATCCTTGCGGCGACTTATGAAAAGCGAATCAAATCAGCTCAGTTTCCGATGATGAAGTGGGTATCACAGCCGGAAACCGCTGCGCTTATTGTCTATGGAGATCGGGAACATGCGGCTAACCTGGCCTATCTCACAGGTTATGACCCGCGTTTTGAGGAAGCACTGCTGATTATACCGATTGTTTTTCCGCCGACTGCTGGTGGAATTTCATTTCCACAAAAGCCCATTTTAGTCGTCGGAAACGAGGGATGGGGTTACGCGGAAGTTATCCCGTTTGACCATAAGCGCGTGCTGTATCAGAATTTCAGCCTCATGGGACAGCCGCGTGGTGAAAGCGCCTCCCTTGAAACGATTTTTCGTGAGGCAGGCATAAAAGAAGACAGTCTTGTTGGTGTGGTTGGATGGAAGTATTTCGATGAACTTGATGCGCCGAATCATTGGGATTGGTTGGATATTCCTTCCTATATAGTCGATGTTTTACGAAAAATTACTGGCAAAAACGACCACGTCCAGAATGTCACCGCACATTTTATGAACCCTGAATCAGGGTTGCGAGCGACGAATGATGTTGATCAGTTAGCTGCTTTTGAATTCGCTGCTACGCATACTTCTCAAGCTCTGCGAAATGTACTCTTTGGATTACGCGCGGGTATGACTGAATATGATGCTGTGCGGCTCATGCAGCTGAATGGGATGCCCCATTCGGTTCATCTCATGCTGTCCAGTGGCCCACGCGCTCGTATGGGATTGCCGAGTCCGTCTATGCGCGTTATTGAACAGGGTGACCCTTTCACAATGGCTTTTGGATTGTGGGGTGGTCTGAATGCGCGTGCAGGTTTTGTTGTAGCGGATGCCAGCGAACTGCCTAACGAGATTGCTGATTATGTTGAGAAACTGGTGAAGCCCTATTTTCTCGCCATTGTCGATTGGTATAAGCATATTGGCATTGGGGTAAAAGGTGGGGATTTATACGATGTGATCCACCAGCATATTGGTGATTCGTTCTTTGGTGTAAAATTAAACCCCGGTCATTTGATTCACCTCGATGAGTGGCTGCATTCACCAATTTATAAAGGGTCGAACATTCCTTTGAAGTCGGGTATGGCGTTGCAGGTGGATGTCATCCCTGCAACGGGTTCGCCCTATTTTACGACAAACATTGAAGATGGCATTGCGCTGGCAGATGCCGCTTTGCGTGCTGAATTTGAAGTGAAGTACCCTGAAGCATGGGCGCGTATTCAGGCGCGGAGAATCTTTATGCAGGATGTATTGGGGATTAGATTAAAACCGGAAGTGTTGCCGTTCAGTAACATTCCTGCTTATCTCACCCCTTATCTTCTGAGTCCACACATGGCGATGAAGGTTGCCCGGTCATAGGGAAATGGCTAAAGTGATTCGTTTTGTTTCTGCGCTCCTGTTGTTATGGTTAGCGGCGTGTGGCCCGCAGGCTACACCCTTCCCAGCGGATATTCCGGTCAGTGCGACCAACATCCCTGAAGCAGGGGCTACAATTTCTACACGCTATGCATTAGCGACGAACACGCATGGTTTAGTATCAGATTTGGAATTGATACAGGCCTATGGCGATTTTCCTGATAGTACACGTTCACCAATCGAGTCTCATATCGCGCTGATTCTAAAGGCGGATGATTTTCCCATAAATAATTCTGTCGTGCAAAAAGTTCTTCGACATAGCATTTACCCACAGGCAGTTCTGGATAGACTCAACATTTCGGTGGGGCTGGCGAGTTCAATTGAGGCAGTTGACGCGAAAAGGCTGCGGGGCGACTTGGCAAATTCAGGCTGGCCGGATGGTTTCTCACTGAATATGGCTTATTCGTACACCCCCGGATTCGATGTTGTAGAGGAACAATTTCACAATGCGGGAATCCGGATTCAAAGTTACTTGATGCAGAAATCCGACATCACTTTGGCTTTGGATAACAATCGCGTCCAGCTTGCGCTGATTAACTGGGGAACGCCTGATGAGCGAATGCAGTGGACAGCGCATTTTGGCGAAAATAATGTGATCGATTTATACACGATCCCCATCAGTTATCGAGCCGTTCCCGGACTCAATATTACCTTTACATCCGATGGTTGGCCGCTCGTAAATCGTTAAACCGTAATAATCGTGATTAATGTTATTTAGTTTTCCTGTCATTTGGGCAACCTCCGTGAATTAAATCGCTGTATAATGCTCAGGAATTTGGGAAGTGATTATTTTCTGTGGAAATTATCCTCACGCACGAAAACGCTGATTTTGACGCTGTCGCTGGGCTTTTGGCCGCCTCTTGCCTCTTTCCGGGTGCTGTGCCAGCCTTGCCGGACCATCTCAATCAAAACGTTGCCCATTTTCTGGCACTATACCAGAATGGCCTGCCATTCATCCGCCAAACCGATATACAACCAGATTCCGTTAGCAGTATTATTGTCGTGGATGCACAGCGTATCTCCCACATCAAAGGAATACGCGCTGATGTTCCCATGCAGATCATTGATCATCACCCGCTTGTAAGTGTGTTAAAAGAGCAACAAAGTTTTACTGGTGAATCGGTTGGTGCAGTGACGACGCTTTTGGTCGAGCAAATACGACAGCAGTCAATTGCGTTAAATTCGCTTCAAGCGACTTTGCTTGCCCTGGGAATTTATGAAGATACCGGGGCTATGACCTATGGGACGACGACTTCGCGTGATATTCTGGCGGCGGCCTGGTTAGTTGAGCAGGGTGCTGTACTGGATACCGTCCGGCGTTTTCTTGCTCATCCCCTGAATGATGAGCAGCAGGCATTGCTGGAAAAGCTCATCTCCAGTATAGAAAGTCGCACGATTGAAGGGATTACGGTTATTGTCGCTTCGGCGACTGTAGACCATTATGTGACTGAAGTTAGCAGCGTTGCCCACCGAATGCGCGATATGTTCGATTCGACTGCGTTGTTTGTTCTGGTACAAATGCCAAAAAGCCTGCAAATGGTTGCCCGTTCTTCCGATGATGTCATTGATGTAGGCAAAGTAGCGCGTGTGTTAGGCGGGGGAGGGCATGGTCGCGCTTCCGCTGCCTCTATTCATGGTCGGACTATCTCAGAATGTAGTGCATTAATCTGGCAAGCATTAGCCCAGCATATACAACCAGTCACATTGGTTGCCGATTTGATGTCCTACGGCGTGCATACGGTTGATTCATCTGAGCAGTTGGACAAAATTGTGCGTCAACTGCGCCGGATTGGACATGAAGGTTATCCAGTGGTCGAAGCGGGCAGAGTTATTGGTTTGCTCATGCGTCGTGATATGGATCGGGCTATCGAGCATGGACTTGGAAACCTCCCAGTTCGTGATGTTATGATGGATGGGGCAGTTACACTGCATCCTGAGGATTCGGTTTTTACCCTTGAGCAGCGGATGGTTGAGACAGGGTGGGGGCAGATTCCGATTATCGACAATACCGGAAAGCTGATCGGTATTGTGACCCGAACCGATTTGATTAAGCATTGGGTACGCGCGCATCCATCTATGGATGTAGAGAATAAAACACTGTCGCTGCAACAAATCGAATCTGTTTTGGGAAAGCCTTCGGCCAGGTTAATTGAGTCTATTGCCAGCCGCGCTCTGGTGAAAGAGAGCAAACTCTATCTTGTAGGTGGAGTCGTGCGTGATTTACTACTGGCTAGACGCAATCTCGATATTGATTTCGTAGTCGAGGGCAGTGCAGTCGATTTTGTGCGTGACGTACAATCCCAATATGGTGGACGTATTAGCACATTTCTCCCTTTCGGAACGGCAAAATGGATATTGGATGAATCCGTTGCCGAGAAACTTAAGATTTCCATTGATCAATTGCCTTCACACATTGATTTTGCCACAGCCCGTAACGAATTTTACGAACATCCCACAGCACTTCCCACCGTCTACAATGGTTCTATCAAACTGGATCTTCATCGACGTGACTTTACCATTAATACGCTGGCCTTACAGTTAAGTCCTGCAACCATGTCCGGGCATATACTGGATTTTTACGGCGGCTTGGTGGATTTGCAGGCCGGCAAAATCCGGGTTTTACATAGCCTCAGTTTTGTTGATGATCCGACACGAATCCTGCGCGCTGTCCGTTTTGAGCGTCGTCTCGGTTTTATGATTGAAGCCCGCACCAGCGATCTCATCACCAGTGCGCTGCCTATGCTAGGGCGGATTACAGGTGAGCGTATTCGAAACGAATTGAATTTGCTCTTGAAAGAGAATGAACCCGAACAAGGCTTGATGGAATTACAGAATCGGGGTGTCTTAAAGGCTATTCATGCGGCTTTTGTTTTAGATGAGACGATTACAGATAGATTTCATGCTGTCCGGGCAGGTAAATTCCCCTGGTCTATAGATTTATCTAACCCGACAGACCTCTACTGGCACATTCTCGCCGCGCAAATTCCGTTTCAATCAATGGAAGCGTTTTGTGAGCGATTGATGTTCGGGCGTACTTTTGCTGATTCGCTCCTTCAGACAGCACATTTAATCGAAAAAATAAGTCTTTTCGCTCAAGCAGATTTGCGTCCTAGTGAGGTGGTTCTTCATCTGGATGGCTCGACAGAGTTAGCACTTCTGAGTGTTTGGTTAGTGAATGACAATCGTCAGATAAGGGAGCGAATACAGCGTTATTGGACAACATGGCGGCATATTCACGCGGTCACAACGGGTTATACACTCCGTGAGATCGGGTTAAAGCCTGGCCCATGTTACAGCCTGATTCTGAGCCGACTCAGAGATGCTCGATTGGACGGAGAAGTTCAGGATGAAGCGAGTGAAAGGGTACTTCTCGATAGGCTGATCACGCAGGGGATTTGTGATGACAGCCCTTGATCGGACAACGCTTACGATATCAATTCCTGTCCAAATCCGGCTCGCCGAAATGGATGATTTGCCTAAGTTGGAATGGTACGGACAATATTCTCATTATCGTAACATCTTCCGAAAGGCCTATAGAGAGCAGCTTTTGGGCAAACGCCTGATGCTGCTGGCGGACAGCAATAATTTTCCGATAGGGCATGTTTTTATTCAGTTTATTGACCCGGATCAGGATAATGTTCAGGATTATAAGCGTGCCTATCTCTATTCATTTCGGGTGATGGAGATGTTCCGGGGATATGGAATTGGCACACAGCTCATGCTTGAAGCTGAGAATTTGATGATTGATCGGGATTTCCGTATTGCGCTTATCGCTGTTTCCAAAGAGAATCGAAATGCTCTTCGTCTCTACGAACAGCTCGGCTACACGATCTTTGCGGAAGACACTGGAAACTGGAGTTATATCGATCATGAAGGCCGGACACGTTCGGTTCACGAGCCGTGCTGGCTCTTGCAAAAAGAAATCGGAATGCGGTAAAATCCGCCCCCATTGTCTGAAGTATTGCAAACATTAAGGATCAAAGACAGATTTTTGTGCTTTAATTGTTCTCTGTGTGTTTATCAGTTATGAGGTTTTCGATCCATGAGCATTAAACAGGCAACTGTTCGTGTAACACGCTGGCATGGTGGTCAGCACCCCACATTCTCGACAATTACGCGCGAGATGAAAAAAGAAGGGATGCGCCCTTATATGTGGGTCAATATGCCGAACCACCGCTATGCTGTTCGTAGTCATGGCTACGACAAAGTGTTATACGTCATCGAAGGTATGATTGAAATTACACTGCCGGATAGCAATCAACGGCTTAGTCTCCGCGCTGGTGACCGGATTGATATTCCATCGGGTGTACGACACGGGACGAATGTCGGCATTTCAGGCGCGAAGTGCGTTGAAGCCGCCATCGCGCGACACGCATAGACAGCCTATCTTGAGTTATACCGCGCACTGTTCTCAGTGGCATTTGTTGACAGAAATGCCTTAAATGCCCAATAGTTGTTCCTGGGAGCAGTGCGCTCCCTATGGTCAGATGCCAAACGTGATGTTGTCCCTCTAGCGACTCCTTTCTCGTACCTGCCTCATTTAGATCAATCGGGCTATACACCAACAGCATCATTCTTTCGTCAGCAGCATCGTCAGGTTGTTGAGATTGATCCCCTCTATTGGTCAATCCGACTGCATGGCTTGGTGCGCTCACATCTGACACTCACCCTGAATGATTTACTAGCGCTCCCGGCTGTCCAATTGCCCTGTACTATTGCCTGTGAAGGAACTGCGTCTCGAAATACCCGTATTGGTCATGCTTTTTGGGAAGGCATACCGCTGCGTGCTTTGCTGGAACAGGCAGGTCTTTTGCCGGAAGCCCACTACGCTCACGTTGCTTCAACCGATGGCTATGCCACTACGCTGTCCATAGAAGCGTTTAAAAATGCTTTGCTGGCATACCGTATGAACGGAGATGTTTTGCCACGCGAGCATGGTTATCCTGCGCGTTTGATTATGCCGGGTCTTTACGGTCATAAAATGCCGAAGTGGATTCGCCAGATCGAATTTACACAGTCTCCAGTTTCCAGCAGCGGACGTGTTCAGGGCGATATTAAAGACAGTGTGGTCAGACCCCTTGCGGTGATTTTTACACCGCATCATCTTCAGACGGTGAGCGGACTAGTCTCAATTGGTGGTATTGCTTTTACAGGCGAAGGTAAAGTTACTGCTATCGAAATCAGTATTGACGATGCTTCATGGATGCCAGTAAGCTTTACGCCTGCGCCTCCATATAGCTGGACACCCTGGCAGATTGAATGGTCACCACCCGCACCCGGAGATTACAGCATTCAGGTGCAAGCGCAGGTTGATTCAGAAACGGGCATTTCCAGGGCGAAACATGCCGTAGTTGTACGAGTGATTTGAGGACATAGTATTGTATTCTCGTCGCGATTTTCTCAAGCTTTTCGGCATAGCTGTCGCTGGTGCTTCACTGCCAATCTCTCTTAACCTTCCGAGTGTTAATGCAGCTCCTATGCTGCAAGGGCGCACATTCAATGCTCAACCCGTTTTCAAAACGCCATACCCCGACGCGCCGATTATAAATACCCTTTGGCCTGAGACTATTGTCCCTATTCTGGATAGTAATGCAGACTGGTATCGTGTGCCGGGTGGTTTTGTCCCCCGCAGTGCTTTACAACCGATGCATCCTTATCAGGCTGATGCCTATCACTTTACCGAAGGACAACCATTCTGGGCGGAAGTCGCTGGTTCTGTGGCTTCTGTGCGGACGCATTGTGCTGCTGATGCACCCCTAGTGGCTCGCGTTGGACATGGTGGTATTTCGAAAGTGGTAGACGCGCTTCCCGGTGAACCAGCTGGCTGGTATGCTGTTGAGGATAATCACGGAACCTTTCTGGGCTGGACGCAGTCGAACCGCTGGCGTTCCTTAAGTGACGAACTTCCTGTTTCAGATTCTAAAACGGTTGGTGATAATTATCTACTTCAAGTTGATACGCGATCCTGTAAGGTTACGGCCTTAGATCAGGGGAAAATCGTCTTGCAGAGTGATTGCTCGATTGGGCAAGCGATGCAACCCGGTGATTACCAGCTTCGGGATCAGCAAATTGGCGGGAACGTTTGGACGTTAGGGAATGACATTTATCATGGTATTCCCTGGCAGATGGTTTTTGGTGAGCATTTTACCTTAGCTGGAATTTACTGGCACAATCGCTTTGGAAGTTATGTTCCCGGCCCGTCGGTGCAGGTTTCGCCGCTGGTGGCTCGCTGGTTATATGGTTGGTTGGGTGAGCAAAGCACGGTACAAGTCCTCTAAGTGTCGTCAGCTCTCACGTAAGACTCATGAAAGATTCCCGCGCTAAGGTTATTCTGAATAAGTATTTCTACCTGTAACGAGGTGCGGTGTGAATCCTGAGAATATAACGATTAGTCTGGCCTTTCTGGCTGGCTTTATTTCCTTCGTCTCTCCCTGTGTACTTCCCTTGGTTCCAGCCTATATCGGTTATATGGGTGGACGTGTCACCAACGTGGTCGCAGCGCAGGTGACAACGACTGGTTCTGGACAGGCTGCGCTAAAACCCTCGCTCAATGTGCGTTTTACTACCTTTCTGCATGGTGTGGCTTTTGTAGCTGGTTTTGCCTTCGTTTTTGTCATGATTGGGCTGCTTTCAACGGCATTTGTTCAGCAAATTGGCGGACGAAATATCAATCTTGTTACAGACATTATTGGTCGGTTGGGTGGTGTTCTCATCATCTTCTTCGGCCTGCATTTCATGGGTGTTTTGCCCTCTATTTTTAGATACCTGATGAAAGATCAGCGCTTGTTGGGCGGTGTTGGCACTACGCTGGTAATGGCGCTTGCCGGAACCGCGCTGCTGTTGTGGGGTTTCACGGGTGCACTAATTCCTTCATTGACTATCACGATTCCGACGACTGCTGGTGATCGTATAGAGACCCAGTGGACGACCATCATTGCCCTCATGCTGGTGGTCGGTTATTGGCTCTGGCTTGGATTAGGTGGAGCCTTCACCGCGCCGGGAACTTTCTGGGCGAAAATCATTACGACGATCCAAACCGCTTTGTATACCGATACTCGCAGGGAAATGACCGCGCGTGGTGGACAAGGCTATGGTGGTTCAGCCCTGATGGGTGTGATTTTCTCGGCAGGTTGGACACCCTGTATTGGCCCGGTATATGGTGCTGTGCTGACACTTGCAGCGAATACAGGTGATGTCGCCCGCGCTGCACCGCTTTTGCTGGCTTATGCATTGGGATTGGGCGTTCCTTTCCTGGCGACGGCTTTGCTCCTGGACAGTGCACAAGGGCTACTGCGCAAACTTCAGCGTCATATGCATAAAATCGAACTGGTGAGCGGTGCATTTCTGATTTTGATCGGCTATCTGGTCGCGACGGGCACATTACAAAATCTTAGTCAATCGCTGGCAGGGCAGTTCGCGGATTTCTCCATCAATGTTGAACAGAGCGTAGTTGGTTCTCTGATTAACGAACCTACAAGTACACCAGTATCAACCCCGACAATTGTTCCAACGCCTGCTCCGACAGCAGTGGAAGGCGCTTCACTGAACAGCATTACGGGCGCTGCTGCATCGCTTGGCGGATCGGTCATTGGCCTCGACGTGAATAACATTGCGCCCGATTTTGAAGGCGTTACCGACAGCGGTCAGCAGGTGAAACTCTCCGCGCTGCGGGGACAGGTTGTGCTGATCAATTTTTGGGCGACATGGTGTGGCCCGTGTCGGATTGAGATGCCCGAATTTGAAAAAGCATATCAGGCGAATAGTAGTAACGGATTCACGATTCTGGCTGTCAACAACCAGGAAACGGTTGAAGATGCGGCTGGATTCCGCGAAGAACTGGGTCTGACTTTCCCGATTGTGATGGACGAAAAAGGGGAAATTCAGAAGCAGTATGGCATTGTTGGTTATCCTAGCACGTATGTCATCAATCGTCAGGGCGTGATTATCGCGCGTCAGGTTGGCCCACTGACAGCCCAACTGATTGATGATTTGCTGGCGAAGGCTTCGGCGTGAAAGGTCTGGATTCGCTGCCTTTGGAAGCTGATGCGCGTAAGGTGCTTTCACTGCGGAATGTGTTGTTATGGATTGGGGCTGTAGTCTGTCTGACTGCGGCCTTTTTTATCCTATTGAGCATGGGTTTACCGGAACGGGCAGAATTTACCGGACAAATCATTCCGGGTGAATTACCCATCGCGCCGGAAATCGGCGCTGTCGCACCGCCTTTTGAGCTAACGACTACTGCTGGTGATAAGATCAGTTTATCCACGCTGCGCGGCTCTCCTGTACTCGTCAATTTCTGGGCGACGTGGTGTGAACCGTGTCGCGTGGAAATGCCCGGACTGGAAAATGTTTATCAGGATTACCAACCTAAAGGGCTGCACATATTGGCTGTGAACCTCGGTGAATCCTCGAATGCTGCGCGAACGTGGACGAATGAACTGGGATTAACCTTTGATATACTGCTCGATTCAACCCAGCAAATTGCAGCACTTTACCAACTGCGCGGACAGCCCTCAACCTATGTGATTTCCCGTGAAGGGGTTATCACACAAATCTTTTATGGGCCAGCCAGTCAGGATAGTTTGCAAGCCGCTATAGCACCCTTCTTCCCAAACGGGTAGACTGGTAAGGATGAATTACTCCACCCCTATAGAGAGGATTCTCTCGCTATGACCCCTGTTCCTCCTGAAAAACGGTTTGGCCTGCGCCTGAACCTCTTTTTACTCAGTCTCAGTCGTCACTGGCTGCGTGTTGCGCTGACCATCCTCGGAATCTACTGCTCCCTGCCTGTCATCGCGCCGACGCTGATGCATTTTGGGGTAACTGGCCCTGCGCAGGCCATTTACACGCTGTACAGTCCGTTTTGTCACCAGTTCGCGTTTCGCTCGATTTTCCTGTACGGCGAACAGCCCTTTTACCCACGTTATAACACGGGCAGTCCGCTAACCCCTTTTGAGACTTATGTTGCTAACCTGCCTGAATTTGCGCCGGATCGGGTTTACAGTTTGTTCGGTACGCCTGCACGAGTTGGCGACATTTATGCCTTCACGCCGGGTTTTCAGGAAGGGGCACGAGAATTTCTGGGCGACCCGCAAATGGGTTACAAAATGACTCTGTGCGCCCGTGACATCGGGATTTACTGGGCATTGTTCACTGGCGGTTTGATTTACAGCATCCCGACAGTCCGTCGAAAGCTGCGTCCGGTTCCGATCTGGCTTTATGTCATTCTCGGTGTCGCGCCGATTGGCATCGATGGATTCAGCCAACTGCTGGGTTATCCTCCTTTTAATTTATGGCCTCCGCGCGAGACACTGCCTGCATTCCGGGTTGTGACCGGAGCGCTGTTCGGGTTGATGAATGCGTGGCTCGGATTTCCATACCTGGAACTGTCGTTTCGAGATACTCGCAGGCAAGTCGAGTCGAAATTGGCACGCGCTGGAATACTTTCCAGACTGGAAGTTCCGACCTCAAAATAGCCGCCGAATTGGATGGCGGGAAGTAAGGGAAACGGCTGCCGGACGAAGAACGTGAAGCTCGGTTGTGGCTGCCCGACATGGCGACAACGACGGGAAGGAAGCGCCGCTGATGGGGGAGGGGGGATGGCCGCATCCATGAGGGAGATTATTGCCATCCGGCGGCTGCCGCGCTGCTTCGACAGTAACCCTATTGAAGCATGGCAAATATGGCGAAAAGCCATCTGAAGGTCTGGCGGGTATGGCGAAAATGATGCCGCAACCGCCGATTGCTCGCTTGCGTTTATGGCAATTCGAGTTATTTGGGATGCCGCCGCCAAGGTTGCCATAAGCCCATTCTTGCAGGATCGGTGATTATCAAGGTCAGTGATGCATTTACCCCTATCCCCAGCCCTTCCCCCGCAAGCGATGGAAGGGAGCAAGACAGGATAGGGAATTATCAGGTAGTTTGCCATCCCTAAGATTGTGTGCATTAGAACAGTGGAAGCTGTGTTTCGGGACGGGAACCATCCAGCAGGATGAAGGGTGCGGTTTGTTCAGGGGCACGAATGCCAATCGCGCGTAAATGGGAAATGTCGGTCAAGCGTCCGGAACGCCGCGCTTTGAGAATGCTGTCCGCTCCTTTCGGGCCAATGCCCGGTATCCGCATCAACTCGTCACGATTGGCGTTCATAATTTCCAGCGGTGACTGGCGCAGGTGGTCATCCGCCCAGGCGCGTTTGGGGTCAACATCCAGACGCAGATTGCCGCTGTTTTCAAAGGGCAGTTCCTCGACACTCCAACCATAATCGCGTAACAGAAAACTCGATTGATACAGCCGCAGTTCGCGAACGGGCAGGGTCGGTTCCAGACTCTCGAAAGGCGTATCCATGACCGGATTGAAACCGGAATAATAGGCACGCGCTAACCCCATCTGGCTATACAGCTTTTCGCTCAGTGACAATAATTCGAGATCGGTATCACCCACCGCGCCGACGACAAACTGTGTCACGATGCTGGCGCGGATGCCCGTATTGCGAATCTGGTTCGCCCAGGCGATGCGCTGCAAGAGTTCGCCCTCAAAATCCTTTTTGGGCGCGAGGGCGCTGAGTCGATTCGCCGTAGGGCCTTCGAGATTGATGGATACGCGGTTGGCGAGCTGCATGGCACGCACAACCTGATCGTATTCCGCACCCGGCATAATCTTGAGATGAACGAAGCCCTTGTACTGATATTTACGGCGGATGATCTCAACCGTATCCAGGATTTTATCCTGTGTGGTGACACTGCCCTTGATGATGCCCGATGTCAGGAATAAGCCCTGTGCTACCCCGGCACGCTGAACCTGATCGAACGCGCCAGCCATTTCATCCGGCTTAAATGTGACTCGGTTCGTTTTCCCCCGTCCGGCACGAAATACGCAGTAATGGCAGTTGCGCTCACAGGCTGTGGTGAGCATGGTTTTCATCATTGGTTTGGGGCCAGTTGGGGTGGCGACATTGCTGATACAAGGGGGCAGGTTAGGCGCGCGGCGCTGGGCGCGTTCGGCCTGCGGCTGGTCGCCAGCCGGTTCATGCTCAGTGGTATCACCGAGGATTTGCAGTTTTTCGAGCGTGTTGGGTGTCGAAAGTATGTTCATAATACCATTATATGAACACTTGTTCTGTTAGTCAAGTTGGAAGATGGTTAGAGGTTATTGAATTGGCAGTGTTTGAATTGCCGCAGGTGTGGCATATTTAAGGAATATGCCGATCCATTGTATAGGAGCAATACTTTGAGCGATCCTTTTATATTAGGCGTGAATTATTGGCCTCGACGCAAGGCCATGTACTGGTGGAACGATTTTGATGCAGGTGAAGTCCGTGAGGAATTTGCTGTCATTCGCGAAATCGGGCTGAATGTGGTGCGCTTATTCCTGTTATGGGATGACTGGCAGCCGACACCGGATACCGTTTCGACGGAGTGCCTCAAAAACCTGATAACCGTTGCTGACATTGCGGCGGAAAATGGCCTGAAGCTGGATGTTACTTTTTTCACC
Organism: Aggregatilineales bacterium; assembly: GCA_044226645.1. Lineage (GTDB taxonomy): Bacteria > Chloroflexota > Anaerolineae > Aggregatilineales > Phototrophicaceae > CFX2. Next base: position 39,365 of record JBGAGR010000006.1, on the reverse strand, counting down.
GGACATATGAGCGGCCCGAACTGGTCGCCGGGATGGCTGCTCGACCCGAATGGTGTATTCCCTACGGGCGAAAGAGACTGGCTGCGGCAGGTGGTGAGCGGCGGCGAGATCGTCCAATCTGGTGGGTATCGTAATCCGTTCCATGACCCAATCGCGCTGGATGCGGAACGGCTGCTGCTGCGAACCGTAGTCGGTGAATTAAAAGACCATCCGGGTATCTGGATGTGGAATCTGGGCAATGAGGCGGATTTGTTCGCGTGGCCTGAAAATGCCGCTGCGGGGCGTGCCTGGGTTCATGAGATGGTGCAACTGATTAAGGGCATTGATCCCAAGCATCCCGTGACGATTGGCCTTCATGCGGCGAGTCTGGTCAAAGATAACGGCCTGCGCATCAACGACATCTATGCTGAGACTGATGTGGCAGTGATGCATTCATATCCGATGTACGCTGAAGGCTGGTCACGCGAACCGCTGGATACCGATTTTGTGCCCTATACCTGTGCGCTGGTGTCGGCGCTGTGCGGCAAGCCGACTTTGATGGAAGAATTTGGCGGCTGCACTGTCGCAAAGGGCGAAGCATCACAGGTCTGGAAGTGGACGGCTTATGGACTGCCGAAAGAGCAGTTTATGGCATCGGAAGAAGCGCTGGCAGAGTATCTGAAAGCGGTTTTGCCGAAGCTGGTCGAAGTCGGCGCGACGGGTGCGATGACTTGGTGCTACGCCGATTACATTCCGGAACTGTGGAATAAACCGCCGTGTCTGGAATCGAAGCATGAACGCTTCTTCGGGTTGGTGCGTCCCGATGGAACCTTAAAGCCTCACGCGCAGGTGATTAAGGATTTCGCGGCAACCAAGCCGATGGTGAAACCGGCTCAACGGACGGTCAAACTGGATATTACGCCGGAGGAATACTATGAGTCTCCGGTTCAACACGCGGTGCGGTTGTACCATCAACAGTATTTGAAGTAGCCATAGAAAAGACAAGCAGCACATGATTCATAAATTCATGTGCTGCCTGCACCCACATTACCAGACTCTCATTTTGAGGAGGAGTCACTCAATATGAGAGTGTCTAAATTTTAAGATTTGGCTTCGACCAGAATCCCCACATCATAAGCCTCTAGTGACAACTGCCCGTTAATCTGCTGGTCGTTCAAGAGATTGCAGTAAAATTTGTCGTCCAAATGGACTGTTACGGGCGATGGGTTGTGATTGAGGACGAAAATAATCGGCGTGTCGTTTTTGACACGCATGGAAATTTCCACGCCTGCCTGTGATGTGAAGGTTGGCGTAATGCTATGGCGCTGGGCGATTTCAGCGTAGAAATGATCGAGGAATTTCTCGTCAGCGTCGGTGGCGATGTAGTAAGCGGCTTCTGCTCCAAAAGTGTTTCTGGTGACAACGGGTGTTCCGGCGTAAAAGTCACTGCCGTAGGTTGCCAGCACTTGGGCTGAGTCGATTTGCAGCAAATCCGCCAGCCGTGAACAGGAATAACTGCTGCCGTTCATCTCAATTGAGTTGAATTGATTCTCGTAAAGCGCGTCTGTTTCTTCGACTCGCATACCGAGGACGCGCGTTAATGGGCCGGGATAGCCGTTCTCGAAAGCGAGGTCGGTTTCATCGACACGGCCTGTGAGAGAGGTGGCGACGAATGAGCCGCCCTTGTCCACAAAGGCTTCGACTTTTTCGGCAAAGCCTGCTTTGAGCATGTAGAGCGCCGGAGCAATGAGGATGTCGTATTTGCTGAAATCGGAATCGGGAAAAACGACATCGACGGGAATATTTTGACGATAGAAGGGCAAATAATGCTTGACGACGGTTTGATAGTAGCGCTTATCGCGAACCGGGCCGACAGCATCTTCCAGCGCGTGCCAGTTATCCCAATCGAAGAGGATGGCGACATGGGCATCCGTGCGTGCGCCGATAATGAAATCGTCTAATTTCGTGAGTTCCGCACCGAGGGCACTCACTTCGCGAAAGACGCGCGTATCATCACGGCCTGAGTGTTCTACGACCGCGCCGTGTAATTTTTCGCTGCCGCCTCTGCCACGCCGCCATTGGAAATACAGTACCGAGTCCGCACCATGTGCAACAGCGAGATAGCTCCACAGCCGCAAAACGCCGGGGCGCTTGAGGGCATTGATGGCCTGCCAGTTCTGACTGCTGGGAGTTTGCTCCATGAGCAGGAAAGGCTGACCGTCTTTTAAGCCGCGAAAGGTGTCGTGCATGAAGGCGATTTCACCGGGTGATTGGCTCGGATTGGGATAGCAGTCCCAGGCGATGACATCGACTTCTTTCGCCCAACGGCGATAATCTAAAGGTTTGTAAGCGCCCATCATGTTGGTGGTGATGGGAATATCGGGTGTGATGGCGCGAATGATGTCGCGCTCGTTACGATAACAATCCAACTGGCTTTCGGTCATGAAGCGGAAGTAATCGACATTCAGGCCGTGTGTCAGCATTTCACCGTTGGCAAGCGGCGGCATGATCTGTGACCAATCGGTGTACGTGTGGCTCCAGAATGCTGTCCACCAACGCTGGTTTAGTTCATCAAGTGAACTATATTTCTGCTGAAGCCATTCGCGGAATCGGGCGGCGCAGGTTTCGCACAGGCACCGGCCAGCATATTCGTTACTGATGTGCCAGAGGATGACCGCCGGATGATCTTTGTAGCGTTCAGCGAGGGCGCGTGCCATATTGCCGCTCAGACGGCGATAGTCGGGGGAATTGGGGCAGTAATTGGTGCGGCCTCCATGCTGATTGCGGATGCCACGCTCATCTGAGCGGAGCATGTGCGGATAAGCCTGCGACATCCAGGCAGGCTGTGCCGCGCTAGGAGTCGCGAGGATGGCGTGAAGGCCATTTTGATGCACCTGATCGAGCAGATCATCCATCCATTCGAAGGTAAAGCGGTCTTCGGCTGGCTGCAAGGATACCCAGCTAAATACGCCAACGGTGACGACGGATACACCCGCTTTTTTCATGAGGCGGAAATCATCGTTCCAGACCTCACGCGGCCATTGTTCGGGATTATAGTCGCCGCCATGCCAGATAAACGGCGCTTTAGGTGATACAGGTGGGTATGCGGTCAAGGTGTTCTCTCTTCGTGTTATGAATTCGACGATTGTGGCTGAAAAACACTTTGGAGACAATTCCATTGTCCGGCATAAGCGGTGCGTACCCACAGAGGGATGCTGAGATAGCCGTGTTTTTCCTTGCGCCAACAATTGCCCTGAGCGGTTTCGCCCGTCAGCAGGTTTAGCCATTCACCTTCCGGCAAATAGTAGGCGACATCACCTGTGGGGCTGAAAACCGGGGCGACCAGAAGGGCTGAACCGAGCATATACTGCATATCGAGATAACGGCAGTTATAGTCATCGGGAAATTCGAGTGTCATGGCGCGTAAAACAGGCCAGCCGTGTGCCGAGGATTCGCGCGCGGCATCCAGAATATAAGGCATGAGATGGCTTTTCAGTTCATTGAAGAAACGCAGCACATCAATGGCTTCTTCGTCAAACAGCCAGGGCATCTTGGCGGCGCTGTTGCCATGTAAGCGGCTGTGGGATGACAACAGACCGAAGGCAACCCATCGTTTGTAGAGATCGGGTGTGGCGGTGTCGTTAAAACCGGCGATGTCATGACTCCAGAAGCTGAAGCCGCTCAGACCGAGTGACAATCCGCCGCGCAGGGTTTCCGCCATCGAAGGATAGGAGGAGCTGTTATCGCCGCCCCAATGTACCGGATATTTCTGTCCGCCGCTGGTGGCAGAACGGGCGAAAAGCACCGCTTCACCTGAACCTTTCTCCCTCTCAAGCAGCTCGAAAACGGTTTGATTATAGAGGTGGGTGTAATAATTGTGCATCCGTTCGGGGTCAGCACCGTTATGATAGCGAACATCAGTCGGGATGCGCTCGGCAAAGTCGGTCTTAAAGGCATCTACACCCATATCCAGCAGATGTTTGAGTTTTCCTGCATACCAGGCACAGGCCGCCGGATTGGTGAAATCGACAAAACCGATTCCGGGCTGCCAGAAATCCGCCTGATAGACATCGCCTTCGGGGGATTGGAGCAAGTAACCGAGTTCCGCGCCTTCATCAAAAAGGGGCGAGGCTTCGGCGATATAGGGATTAATCCACAAACAGATTTTAATGCCTCGTTCTTTAATGCGGCGGAGCATCCCGGCAGGATCGGGAAAATTACGATTGTCCCAAATGAAACTTGACCAGGTGAGTTCCTTCATCCAGAAGCAGTCGAAATGAAAGACGCTGATGGGGATGCCAAGGGCTTCCATGCGGTCAATGTTGGCGTGGATGTCGCGTTCGTTGTAATTGGTGGTAAACGAGGTGGATAGCCAGAGGCCAAATGACCAATCGGGGGGCATGGGTGCGCGTCCACTGAGAGCCGTATACTGCCCCAGCGCGTCTTTCATGGTTGGCCCGCCGAAAATGTAGTAATCGAGGCTGTGACCCGCAACGCTGAACTGCACACGGCTGACATGATGCGAGGCGGCTTCAAAGGATACACGCCCCGGATGATTAACCAGAACGCCGTATCCCTGACTGGTGAGGTAAAAGGGCACGTTCTTATAGGCATATTCGGAATTTGTGCCGCCATCTTCGTTCCAGCTATCCACTGCCTGACCATTTTTGATGAATGCCCCGAAGCGTTCACCCAGGCCATAAATCAACTCACCGGGTTGAAGCGATAATTGTTCGCGCAGGTAGGTTTCGCCGTTTTGGGTAAATAGACCGACTGCGCGATGTTCGCTCTGTGTCAGGTATTGACCATCGCGCTGGAAGGCGAATGTCCACGCGCCGTGAGTGGGTACTTCGACGCACAGGCCACCTGCATCCAGCCAGGCGCGTTGGTCGTCACATCCGGTTGAAACGTCGGAATTGGTGAGGGCGTAGTCCAGATCGAAGGCCGGGAGTCGTTCACGTCTTCCTTTAAAATGAGTTAGCTGGACGCGAATGACGTTGGGCATGGGCGATGTGAAGCGAGCCGTTATGGCTACCCCATCGGTGAGATTACCACGCCCGTTTACGTACTGACTGTATCCGAACACCGTAAGCGATTGTTGGTCTACGGCAACATCGGTTACTGTTAGGGGATAAGTAGCCTGAGTGCCGGGTAAAAGCAGCCAATGTCCTTTATCGAACTTCATGATTTCCTTCTCTAATGCTGGTTGATTTCCGGCTTAATAGTTTCGTCTGCAATGACACCCTTGAGCTGAAGCTCCTGCGTAAAGTGGCAGGCCGCGACATGCTGCTGGAGGCTCTCCTCGCCCGGAGGGTTTTCGACAACTTGCAATGCTGGTTCTTCTGTCGAGCAGCGTTCCTTTGCATAACGGCAGCGCGGGTGAAAATAGCACCCGCCTGGCGGATTGGCAGGGTCAGCTACATCGCCTTCCAAACGGATGCGGCGTTCCTTATTGCGCAAGCGCGGGTTGTGAATGGGGACAGCAGACATGAGCGCTTCCGTGTATGGATGTTTGGGGAAAGCATACAGGGTGGATGCTTCCGCTGACTCTACGAGTTTCCCTACATACATGACATTCACACGATCACAGATATGGCGGATGATGCTCAGGTCATGGGCGATAAACAGATAAGTCAGGCCGAATTCTTCCTGCAAATCCTTGAGCAGATTTAATATTTGTGCGCGGATGGATACATCCAGCGCGGAAATGGCCTCGTCCGCCACGATCAGACGTGGATTGGTGGCTAAGGCGCGGGCGATAACAATACGCTGACGTTCTCCGCCGCTAAAAGCATGGGGGTAACGGCGCATATATTCTGGTCGCATACCCACGCGCCGGAGTAATTGGGCGACACGATCTTCCAATTCGCTGCCTGATGCGAGGTTGTTGACTTTCAAGACCTCACTCACGATGTCAAAGACGGTCATACGTGGATTGAGCGAGGCGTAGGGGTCCTGGAAAATCATGCGGATTTGCTGGCGAAAGGGTTTTAATTCGGCACGATCCAGCTTAGCCAGATCGACCCTTTCTGCCGTTTGCAGCGTGGGATCGGTTGGCTGAGGGTGATAGAGGATTTCACCCGCTGTGGGTTGGTAAACGCGCACCACGCAGCGTCCGACAGTTGTTTTGCCGCAGCCGCTTTCACCCACCAGACCGAGCGTCTCCCCACGCTGGATGTGAAAGCTGACATCATCTACAGCTTTCACATAAGACACGTTCCGTCCCAAAAAGCCGCTGTGACGAGGAAACCACATTTTGAGATGGCGCACTTCCAGCAGAGTTTGGTCAGATGCTGCTGTGTTACGAATTTCTTTAACTGGTGCAATTTCAGCCATGAATCGTCTCTTGTATCAAAAATTTTTCACGGTAGTTTTCATCATAGATCAGGCAGTTCGCCTCATGGTTATCGTCCAAAGCGATTGTTTGAGGGATGACCTGATCGCACACGCCTTTGATGCTCATGTCGCAGCGCGGATGGAAAGGGCATCCGGTGGGACGCTGATAAGGCGATGGAACCATACCCCGGATTGGGTCAAGGCGCGAGTGACTCAGACCGATTTTGGGTATTGAGCGCAGGAGGGCAGTCGTATAGGGATGTTTGGGATTGTTAAAGATGGTATCGACATCGCCCGTTTCGATGACATTGCCGAGGTACATGACAGCTACATCATCGGCAATTTCGGCTACTACGCCGAGATCATGGGTGATGAACAAAATCGCCATGCCGTAATCGGCCTGAAGTTCGCGCATCAAGTCCAGGATTTGTGCCTGTGTGGTCACATCCAGCGCTGTAGTAGGTTCATCGGCAATGAGCAGTTTGGGATTACAGGACAGCGCCATGGCGATCATGCAGCGCTGAAGCATCCCGCCACTCAGACGAAACGGGTATTCATCAATACGAGTCTCCGGTTTAGGGATGCCGACACGGCGCAGCAGCTCAATGGCTCGATTACGCGCTTCGGCTTTGGAAAGCCTTTCGTGCAGGAGAATGGTTTCAATAATCTGATTGCCGACGGTGTAGAGGGGACTGAGTGACGCAATGGGTTCCTGGAAAATCATGGCAATATCTTTGCCGCGAATGCCGCGAATTTTCTCGCCGCGAGGGTTGAGGGCTGTGATGTCAACTGTTTCGGTTTTACCGTCATCAAGCGGCTGATGATAGTGAATTGTACCCCCAATGATTTTTCCGGGACGATTCACCAAGCCCAAAATCGCGCGGGCGGCGACACTTTTACCGCTGCCACTTTCACCCACTACACAGAGGGTTTTATTGCGCTGAATTGAATAACTCACGCCGTCAACGGCTTTTACGACCCCTTCACCTGTGAAGAAGTGTACTTTTAAATCCCGCATTTCTAACAAGGTGTTCGATGAAGTATCGGACATTTTATGTTCCATCATCAATGATAGGGGTCGGCTGCATCGCGCAGGCCATCGCCCAGGAAGTTAAAGGCCAGTACGGTAATAACAACCGCCAAACCCGGCAGCAGCAGCCAGGGCATGTTGGCAATCGTGGCGATGTTGGTGGCATCCTGAAGCATGACACCCCAACTGACGATAGGCGGCCTTAGCCCTAACCCCAGAAAACTTAGTGCTGTTTCGCCCAGAATCATGCCGGGAATGGCTAAGGTTGCCGAAGCGATAATGTGGCTGCTGAAGGATGGAATCATGTGCCGGGTGATGATACGCATCCGGGGCACACCATCCAATTCGGCTGCCATGACAAAATCTTCTTCACGGAGCGCCAGAAATTTACCCCGGACGACACGTGCCATATCTGTCCAGCGAATCAATGAGAGAATGATGGTGATACCGAAATAGACATAAATGGGATCCCAGCGCGGGGGAACGGCTGTCGCCAGAGTCATCCATAAGGGGATGTCCGGGATGGAACGAATAACTTCGATAATGCGCTGAACAAGCGTGTCCAGCCAGCCACCAATCAGACCCGATAGGCCGCCGAGCAGAATTCCAAGCGTCAGACTCAATATGACACCCACCAACCCTACCGAGAGTGATACCTGAGCGGCATAAATCATGCGGCTGAGAATGTCGCGCCCGACATCATCTGCACCCAGTAAATACATGGGTTCGTCAGGATTGATCGTACCAAAAAAATGGATATTCGAGGTGATGCTCAGGCTGCTGATAGCGGGAATGGGTATCCCTTGCAGCCCAATCTGATAGCTATCACCCTGTACGAAAAAGCCGAGCGGAATTTTCTTTTCTTCGTCCAGTGTGTAAGCACGCTTATAGGTTTTGGGATCGGTTGTTTGCTTGTAGCCATAGACGTAAGGGGCGAATGTGCCGTTATCGATCCAGTTGATGCTCTGCGGCGGTGCCTGGGTGTAGGTGCGGCTGTAGGTCGCGGTAGCCTGCGGCGCGAAAAATCCGGCGAAGAAGGCTACAAAATATAATGCCAGTATAATGCCGAGACTAATCATCGCGAGGCGGTGCTTGCGGAACTTCCACCACATCAACTGCCACTGTGAGGCGATGACTACGCGGGGAATAGCTTCTTCCACAACGGGAGTTGTATCCGCCGGGGGAACCAAATTCGCGGCTTTAATGACTTCGTTTGCCATGAGTGTGTCCCCTATTTTTCATACCGGATACGCGGGTCAAGCCAGACGAGCATTAAGTCCGAAAGCAGCATCCCGATGATGGTCATGAAACTGAGCAGCATGAGAAACCCGGCGGCAAGGAACATGTCCTGTACGCGGAGGGCGGTGAGCAGCACTGGCCCGGTTGTGGGCAAATTCAGTACGATTGAGACAATGGCTTCACCACCAATGAGGGTTGGCAGTAACCAGGCCATTCCGCTGACAAAGGGGTTCATGGCGTGGCGCAGTGGATATTTAGCTAACACTTTCCACTCTGGAAGTCCCTTCGCGCGGGCTGTTTCCACATAGGGCTTGTGGAGTTCATCCAGCAGATTGGCACGCATGGTACGGATGAGTCCGGCTGTGCCGGCTGTTCCGATAATAATCATGGGTATCCAGAGATGGTTGAGCATATCGCCCAGTTTGGCAAGGCTCCAGGGCGCATTCTGAAATTCAGTGGAGAACAATCCGCTCAGACTGACATTTCCCAGTTTGAAGGCCAGAAACAGTAAGACTAACGCAATGAGAAAACCGGGTGTCGCAAGACCGATGAAGCCAATAAAGCTGAATACATAATCTGCGATGCTGTATTGGCGTACAGCAGACAGGATGCCGATGGGCAGCGCCACAACCCAGCTAAAAATAAAGCTGGAAAAGGACACAACCAGTGTCATGCCCATACGATCACCAATCATTTTGGCAGCGGGTTCAGAGTTCTGAAAGGAATAGCCGAAGTCCCCATGAAGGAGGATGTTACCAATCCACTTCACATACTGCACCGGGATGGATTCATTCAAGCCATAGCGATCCCGCATTGCCGCTTCAAATTCGGGCGACCAACTGGCGCTTCCATTCTGGTTACGCATCTGTTCGATCATGGATGATACATAATCACCCGGCGGAAGCTGAATGGTCACAAAGACGACAATCGAAATGATGAACATGGTGGGGAAAACGTATAACAAGCGTTTTAAGATATATTTCGCCATACAGCTTCCTCATAAACCTTTATGGGTGGGGTGGAACATCAGGTTCCACCCCGAAAAATCTGCTAATTTACCAGAGAAAGTCGGTTGATGCCGATTTAGCCTTTGTAGAACCACTGCTCCGGCAGTGCAATTGCCGGGCCACCGGGATTCCAGCCGTTTACCCAGGTTTCTGGCACATTGGCGAGACGGGCACTCAATGGACGGTAGCTGTCGCTGGCGCTGGAGATACCGATGACATTGAAGTTGTCCGCGTCATTTTGCAGAAGCTGCTTCATCAGAGTGATGCGTTCCTCAGAGGTTGGAGCCTGGAGAACTTTCTTATAGAGTTCAACCTGATCTTTCACTTCCTGCGGCGGTTCGATCTTGGCTTCGTTATCTGGTTGGAGGTACCACAGCTGCCAACCGTTGCCCCAGATTGACTGGCCATGGAAAGGCACATAGTAGCGTGGGTCGGTAATGGCGGTGATGCCATAACCACCTTCACCCGTGAAAACTGCTGCTTCAACGCTGTTGTCATTGATGCGGTCTGCGAGAATCTGGTTATCGACCACATCAACTACGATGTCGATCCCAACTGCGGCGTAATATTTCTTCAGCAGTTCGGTTACATCGGTAAAACGCAGACCGTAGTCGTTCTTTTGTGTGGTGAAGACGATAGAGACCTTTTCGCCAGTAGCAGGATTGATACGCCAGCCATCAGCATCCTTCTCCGGCAGCACTTTGTCGAGATATTCGTTGGCTTTAGCAACGTCGTAGTCGAGGTACTGGGTCGCCATTTGTTCGTTATAAAGCGGCGAGTCCTCAACTGGCGAAATCTGACGCGGCACACCCTGACCGAAGTAGGCAATGTCGATGACTTCCTGACGGTCAATGGCGTAGGACATGCCGATGCGGAAATCCTTCTGGCTGAAGATGCCGCCGAGATCAGGATTGGTTTGATTGAAGTTGATGCTGACGGTTCCGCCGCCTTCACTCTTGGTGGGGTAGACTTTCAGACCAGAGGTGGCTTCATTATCGAAGAACAACGGGCGCTGTTCATCGGTGGTGTTCGCCATTGTGTCATATTTGCCTGCCAGTACATCAACCAGCATGGTTTGGTCGTCCTGATAGACGGTGCCGACGATACGGTCAATGTAGGGAAGCTGGTTGCCTGCTTTGTCTACCCAATAGTAGTAGGGGTTGCGTTCCGCGACGAACTGTGTGCCCGTGCCCATCAGTTCCGTGTAGACCCAGGGGAACATGGTGGGGTAGTTGGCATCGCGGCTGATTATGGAGGCATCACCACCAACGCCGACGGCTGAGTGAGCGTGGAACAGCGTTACCCAATCGGTTGCGCCTTCAGTCTGCTTGATGAGGTCGGGAATTCCATCGGGATTGTACTTGATGTGGAATTGTTGCAGATAGTGTTTGGGGGCGGTGATGATTTCCCATCCCGGCCATCCACACATATTCAGCAGGAACATTCCATAGGGCACATCAAAGGTGAGGGTAAAGGTGTAGTCATCAATTTTCTCGATGGTGGGTGCAGCGTCACCGGGCTTGAGCCACCCAGAGGGGAATGTGCCGCCATTGAGTTCACTGTTGTTCATGATGTCATCAATGTAGAACACAACATCATCAGAAGTGAACGGAACGCCATCCGACCATTTGAGTCCCTGACGGAGATGGAAGGTATAGGCGGTCGCATCCGGGCTGACATCAACACTTTCAGCGACGTTGGGAACCCAATCTGAGTAGGTCTGATTCCAGGACACGAGGCTTTTCCATGCTGTCCAGAAAACCATTTGACTGGCCCAATAGGAATCGCCAACAAATGGATCACGGAAATCGCCGCCATAGGTGCCAATTTCTGACCCAACGGCATCGACAATACGGGGACTGGCTGGCAGGCGTTCTGCTACGGGCGGCAGGTTGCCCGCTGTGACACGCTCAGTCAACATGGGGGATTCACTGTACTGCGTATCCTGGGCTGCAATCGCACCCAGCGAGACAGCGAAGATTAAGAGCAGAAGAAAGCACATTGCAAAACGGTATTTCATGTAATTTACTCCTAAATCACTAATTGATGGTTGACTGAAGGATAATTCCCTCACGATTTTTATTGATCTGGTTCATAACTCCTTTCCATGTGGATAGGTCAGCGTGGATGATGAATCACAAAGAAGGTGCAGCATACAGAGATTGTTATGCGCACCTGTGAAAGATTGCGAGCGGAAATTGATGCGGGGGCGTTGACTAATCAATTGCCCGTTGAGTGGCAATCCTGTTAGCCAAAGAAAAGCTGTGTTTAACACCTAAAATCTCACTTTTGAACAAAAACACTTTTTTCTAATTTGCGGCAGACTGTTCTTATCCTCAATCCAGCGTGTCTAAAAAATCTATTGATGGAACTGGTTTGTAGTAAAATGTGAACAGTCACATCATATATACCACAACCTGTATGGGAATTTCAAGCATTTTGGCAAATCTCGTGATGAAATTCTCTGCTTGCCTTGTGACAGATCACAATTTATGAGCAGGGCTGCGGTTAGAATTTCCTTGAAGATTTGTGAAAAGTCACATATAGTTATGGGCGGAAAACTTCTTATTCACCTGAGTGATGATGAAAACGAAACGACCTACCTTACGCGATGTTGCCCGTGAAGCGGATGTTTCTTACCAGACCGTGTCACGAGTTATCAATGACAATCCTCATGTTTCACCTGACACGCGAAATCGGGTTCTGAAAGCAATCGACAACCTCGGCTTCCGCCCGAATCGCGCAGCGCAAATCATGCAAACTGAACGCTCCCATACGATTGAGGTCGTCATTTTTTACTTCGGCTTTAATCTTTTTCTGTATGAGATGGCGCGGACGACGCAGCGGCTGGGATATCACTTTATTATCTCGGCGATTACCGAAGATGAATTTATTAACACACTTGAAAGTGCCGCAGCCCGATTTATCGACGGTCTTATCATTGTTCCGATGGCACCCTTGAATGAAGCGTATGAAGCCTTGATGAATCTGACAGATGGCATTCCCTTCGTTCAGATTGGCGCGCGTTTAGGGGCGGAAATCCCTTCCGTCATTTACGACCAGATGGCGGGCGCACGACTGGCGACTCAGCATTTGATTGACCTGGGACACCGACAAATTGCTGAAATCAGCGGCCCATTACGCAACCACGATGGTTATGATCGTCATGTGAGCTGGATGCAAACCCTGGAGCGCAATAATCTGCCAGTTGGGGCGAGCGCGGAAGGGGATTTCTCCATTGACAGTGGTTATCGGGCTATGTGTCAACTGCTGGATCAAGGAGTGGATTTCACAGGTGTTTTTGTCGCTAATGATTCAATGGCGTTTGGGGCACATACTGCTTTACGTGAACGCGGTTTGCGCGTACCTGAGGATATTTCCATCGTTAGCTTTGATGATATTCCCGAAGCCGCTCACTTTGTTCCCGGACTCACAACGGTGCGGCAGGATTTTCAACTTTTGGGCAGATTGGCAATTGAGTATCTAATTAGCATGATTGAAGACCCGGAAACCCCCATTTATCAACGAGTTCTTCAGCCCAAGCTGGTTATCCGTGGGAGTACGCGCTCGGTTAGCTGATGACCACCCTCCTCACAATTTCGTGAGTCATATTTTCCTCGATGATTCTCTAAAATACAGTTGGCTTGCAAGATACAGTAGTAACAGCGTTACGATTCGTACAATGGATGTACAATAAAAATTATTGACTGATGAGGAAAATTTATGCTTGCACGAGTAACGGGTTGTGCGCTGGTTGGGCTTGAGGGATATGTGGTTGATGTTGAAGTGGACTTCAACCCACGCGCGGGTATTCCATCATTCACAATCGTTGGATTACCCGATACGGCGGTGAAAGAGAGCCGGGAACGTGTGCGTGCTGCGGTAAAGAATAGTGGTCTTGGTTTTCCCAACAAATCGTATGTGGTGAATTTATCGCCTGCCAATTTGCAGAAGCATGGGCCTGCTTATGATCTGGCGATTGCGGTTGGGGTATTAGCAGCAACCGATCAGGTTCCCTTAGAGTCCCTTGAACGTTCGATGTTTATCGGTGAACTCTCGCTCGATGGCAGTGTACGTCATGTAAAGGGTGTTATGCCGATGGCGTATACGGCGTACCAGGAAGGTTATGAGCGAGTTTATGTTGCGGTGGAAGATGCTCCTCAGGCGGGGTTGGTGAATGGAGTGGACATTATCCCGGTGGAAACGCTGGGACAGTTGGTGGAGCATTTATACGGCTTAAATCCGATTTATCCTTACGTGGCTGAATCCGATAGTCAATCTGATATGTCTTTGTCAGAAGATGTTGTGGACTTTGCCGATATTGCAGGCCAGGAGGCGATCAAACGTGCGTTGGAAATTGCTGCCGGTGGAAATCACAATATTCGGTTAGTTGGGCCACCGGGAACCGGAAAAACACTGCTTGCTCGTGCTATACCGGGTATTTTGCCTTCGATGACTTTCGAGGAAGCGTTAGAGGTCACAAGAATATATTCAGTAGCAGACCTGCTGCGCAACGATCATCCCTTGATGCGTGAGCGCCCCTTTCGTGCACCTCATCACACGATTTCTCAGCCGGGAATGGTCGGTGGCGGAACGATTCCGCGTCCCGGTGAAATCACGCTGGCTCATCGAGGGGTGCTGTTTCTGGATGAATGTACGGAGCATAATCCGCGTACTCTGGAAGTGCTGCGCCAGCCCATTGAAGATAAAGTGGTGACCATTTCACGCGCTCAAGGGCGATTGACCTTCCCCGCAAATTTTATGCTGATACTCGCGCATAACGCCTGTCCGTGCGGTTACTATGGAGATACTACGAAAAACTGCACCTGTACACCAACGATGATTAGTCGATACCAGAGTAAGCTTTCGGGGCCGCTGCTTGACCGGGTTGATATTCATATCGAAGTACCGCGTGTTGATTATGATAAGCTGACGGGGTCTTCCAGAGGAGAATCGTCCAGCGTGGTTCGTGCCCGTGTAGAAAAGGCAAGAGAACGGCAGCGTCTGCGCTTTCAGGGGATGTCCGGTGTATTCGCTAACTCGGATATGAAGGTGGGGGATGTTAAGCGTTTTTGTACCCTGACCTCTGAAGCAAAACAGCTTCTGGATGTATCTGTGCGGCGGATGCAATTGAGCGCCCGATCCTATCATCGCTTGCTCAAGCTGTCTCGAACGATTGCTGATCTGGCTGATTCGGATATGATTGCGATTCAACATGTGGCTGAAGCCATTCAGTATCGACCTGGTTTGGGTGAACATTCATAGATGGTTGATGCCTAGCCAACATTGTCTGCAATAATAGGGTGTGATTTCTGCTGATCTGACTTGATACGTTTGTTTCGGGTTAGGGGAGGCTTGTGCTATAATCCCCCTATTCGAATCTGGGATGGGGCATATTCAGCTCACAATGACCGAAAAGCAACAGCGTTTGCACGCTACCGTCGATGGACGAGTACAGGGTGTTAGTTTTCGATATTATACAGTGCTGCGAGCGAAAGAATTAGGCGTTAACGGGTGGGTAAGTAACCTTGATGACGGTTCAGTTGAGGTAATGGCTGAAGGTATGCGGGAGAGTTTGGAAAACCTGCTTGACTTCCTGCGAAGCGGGCCGTTGGGTGCTCACGTGACGAATGTCACTTTTAACTGGCTTGACGCTAAGTACGAATTTAAAGATTTCAACGTCCGCTAGTACAGGCGGATAGGGCGGAGATGCATGGGTCAAGAAGATAACGCTCAGGAAAAGGAAAAAGCCGCTTTAGTCAAGGAAATTAGTCGTACACTTGGCGAAACCAGCGGCGGACCCTATTTCCAGATTGTGAAGATTGTTCGTGAGTGTGGGATTGAGTTAACTGCAACCGCATTTAAGGATGCGCTGGAAATTGAAAGTCAGGGTGGTTTAATGCTGCCCGATAATTCCCGACGTAGAACCCCCGGTGGTGTTTTCTTCTTTTTAGTTCGTTCCCGAATATCTGAGCAACTCCGGAAAAAGATATTCTTGAGCAAGAACAAGCGTAAAGCATCAAAGCGGGTTGCGGTGGAGTATCCCGCTTTTAACTGGGGCGAACGCTTGAGTATTCTGGAGCCGCTCCTGGCGGAGCAAGGAGAAATTAGCACTGTGAAAGTGATGTTGATAGGCCGACCTGGCAAGATTGAGATGCGTCAAGACCTGGTGATCACGACCATGTCGCACACATTGAAATCCGCGACGTTTCCCAAAGGTATACCACCGTTTCCCAGTCAACCAACCGTATATACGGTATATATTTCTTTGAAACAGTGGCAAAAGGTTGAAGCGGCACTGGCTGACCCTGATGATGCGCTGATTGTTGAAGGAGTTGGCGCATTTGACCCGGAAATTCAAGCGATGGCGATCTATGCGAGTAAAGTAACCACCAAAGTGCTGGATGCCAAACGCCGTGAGGAAAAGGGTGCCAAAGCAGCATCCAATGATGAGGCACCTTCCAAGAGCGCAGAAACACCCGCTAAACTGGCGACTGCAAAAAAACCTGCCAAACCACCCGTCGCAAAAACGCCTGAAAAACCGGCATCCAAGTCACGTATTGCCGGTACTATTGCCAACACACCGGCGGCACCCGCGCCTCAGTTTGTTCCTCCCACTGGAATGCCACCAGAGGAAGTCCAGAGACTCACCGGGCTTTATGCATCAGCATCGTTGTTCCGGCAGAAAATCTCTACTATTCAGACGAAACCGCTTCAACAGCAATCCGGTTTGGAAATGACCCAAAAATTGTTGAAAGGGGTTGAAGATCAAATCGCCGCGCTGGAGAAAAAATACTCCTGAAAGCAGTCAGCGAGTTATGGGGAACCGTTCGTACACCTCCACCAAATCGCTCATTTCCTCGTGAATGGTTTTAACCGCTGGAATGTTGGCGCGCAGTTTATCGATAAGACCTGCCTCCGATACCAGCCGTTTGAGTTGGGCTATGAGGTCGTCCAGATCATTCAGTTCGAAGACCAGGCCGGTTTTCTCGTGCTCGACCAATTCAGCCATTCCGCCAAGATTGGTTGCAATTACGGGCAGCTTCATCTCAAATGCTTCTAAAATAACATTCGGGCTATTTTCATACCAGCGTGAAGGAACAGTGAGTACGTCAATGGCGGCGAGCACTTCCCAGACTTTTGCGCCAGTGTAGCGACCATTCCAGTGAATAGTGGGGTAATTGGCTGAACGTTCTTTCAGCATTTGAGTATATTCGGGTTCCTCGGTTTCAGACCCCCATAAATCGAGGCTGACTTTATGACCGGAATCACATAGACTAACAACTGCATCCACAATTAAATCAACGCCTTTGTGGATTTTTATCTGTCCAATATAGCCTAACCGCAGAATGCCTGATTCACCTTTTGCAACAACCGTTTTATGGTCGGTTGGGGTGTTAAGCCCCTGGCGCATGAAGACAAAGCGTTCGGTATCGTAGCCGAATTCTGCGAATTTGCTGATTAGATAGCGTGATGGACAGATTACAAGATTGGCAGCATTAAGGGCTGTGCGCAGCGTTGTGCGCCGTTCAGTGACATCCGCCACCTTTTGGGTAACAAAAGGGGTATGGCGAGCGACATTCCAGAAGGCGTTCATCAAACCCGGAGCCGTCTGGGCTGGCAAACGGTAGCGCCGCTGATCTTCTATAAGGCAGCGCATACACTTTTCATCACTTTCAGGCCCAACACACAATGCGCCATTTGCCTGAATGAGGTTGAGGCGCGCGCACATAAACCAATATTCGGTTAAAGTTATGATGACAGGTAGATTAAAATTGCGGGCGGCATGGATAACCTGTCCACCTAAAAGGTAGCCGCTAATCACATGCACCAGATCAAAGTTTTCTTTTGAGAGGAGTTCACGGAAGGCCGTGCCGATAGGCGGATAGTCATACAGGTTATGGAAAAAGTCGCCTTGTTTCACATCATAGTAGAGACGATGAACCGTAAAACCATCCTGGTTTATGGTCTCCATGCGGAAATCTGGCTCATCCAGTTTCTCGACAGCAAAAACGGTGACTTTGTGACCATTTGAAACGAGCCAGCGTGCCATCCGTTCGGCACGACGCTCAGCACCTGCGGAATGTGTGGGCGGGAACCCGTGTGCAGCGATCAGTATATGCATGACAGAGATTGAACCCTCATTTTAGGCACAATTAATGGTGCTGATCTAAAATTATACAGTACCGTTGGGATAATGCGAACCCAACAAAACGTACTGGAAGCTGATAAAGTCTGGGAATGAGCGCGACCTCGTGCGGGCTTTTTAGAGAACGGCATATGCGTGGGCAGATGTGGGATGCCCCTGAACGGGATGAACTCAGTATTGCGCGGCAGTTTTGGAGTCTGATTAACCCTGGATTATGGGCAAGGAAATACCGAGTCCCAATTGGCTGATATTTCGTTTGCAAAGCCTATTTATCAATTGAATGGATGATTTTCATGTCAGGTTTGTTTGGAATTATTGACCTTGCAGGGAAAACAGATATTGGGGGATTTCTGGAACGGGCAGGTCAGGCGTTAAGCCATCTGTCGTGGTATACAACGGATAGCTGGAAAGATCCTGATGTCCCGATTGGGTTGGGGCGATCCGGTATTGGTATTTTTAATCCGGAGCCGCAGCCCGTTTTGAGCAAGGATGGGCAGCGGGTGTTGTTCATGGCAGGTGAGTTGTATCGAACTGGCAGTTTGCGGACACGTCTGGAAGCCATGCAGATTGTCCCGCGCAATCTTTCACACCCTGAGCTAGTCCTGTGTGCTTACGAGGCGTTTGGCGATGATTTTGCCAAAATGCTGGACGGAGCATTCGTGGTCATTATTTATGATCGCGCGAAACACTGTTTAAAGCTTGTAAATGACCGTTTAGGCTTATACCCAACCTATATCTATTACGAAAAGGGACGATTGGTATTTGGGCCAGAAGTGAAGTCGGTGCTGGCGGCTCCTTTTGTGCCAAAGCGTATGAGTGTTTCGGCTGTCGCACAGTATTTCCGCTTTCAGCACCTGCTTGAAGACCGGACGTTCCACGAAGACATCTGGCGACTGCCATACGCCAATATTGGGGAATTCGACCTCAACACAGGTCATTGGAAGCTGCGACGCTATTGGGACTGGGACGACATCCCTCAGCATCTTGATATGACTTTTGATGAGGCCGTGGAAGAAGGGGGACGTGTTCTCCGCAATACGATACGCGAACTGTCGTCCGACCACATGCGAGCAGGGGTTTTTCTGAGTGGTGGTCTGGATTCGCGTACGATCATCGGTTTACTGACTCAGTTTCAATCTGCTCCTGTTACCGCCACTTTTGGAGCGCAGAACAGCCGTGATGTGTATTACGCTGAGCGAATTGCCAGAGAAGTGGGGAGCAAGCACCATTGGTTTGAATTTTCCGATGGACGATGGGTATTGGACAATGTAGATTTGCATCTGGCGCTTACAGAGGGTTTTCATCATTGGGTGCATATGCATGGGATTACCATGCTGCCGAAACTGCGTGGAATGGTTGATTTTAACCTGACTGGCTGGGATGGCGGTACGGTAATGGGACATGTGGAACAGATTCACCCGTCGTTGAATCACCCACCGGATGACAACGCGATTTTGACCGAACTTTATCAGGCCTTTACCCGTTCATATACCTGGCCCGGATTGACCGAAGCTGAAGAACGCCTGGTGTATACGCCGGAGTTTGGTAAGCAGGCGGTGGGGCTGGCCTTCGATACCATGCAAGAGGAATTTAAACGCTACGCAAAGTATCGTCAGGATAACCGGGCAGAGTATTTCTATGTGCGCAACCATTGTTTCCGGCTTACCCAGAATATGGTTACGTTCATTCGCTCCCATATCGAAGTACGATTTCCGTTTTGGGATTACCCGCTGTTAAATTTCATTTATTCCCTGAAACCGGAAATTCGTGGGCATCAAATACTGTATCGTCACATTATTACACGGGAAATGCCGCAGCTTGCAACAATTCCCTATGACAAACAGGAATTTCTGCCCACTACCGACCCCCTGCGTCATAAGTTTCAGGCGCTTTCAGTTCGACTGCGCCGTCGGCTTGGGGTTTATCCCAATCGTCCGACCCTGTACGCGGATTATGAAAATTATCTGCGCAATGAACTGCGGCAATGGGCTGAAAGTATCCTTTTTGACCCACGTACCGAGGCGCGTGGTATTCTCAATATGCCCTACGTTCGTTCGCTAATGAAACGTCATATGTCGGGGCAAGAGGAATGGACAATTGGAAAAATTGCGCCGCTCATTACGTTTGAGATGATGGCACGCAATTATCTGGATTGATGTTCGACGGTTGGTATTTTCATAACCTGAGGAGATTTCATGGCAGGCCTTTTTGGCATATTGGACTCGACAACACACAGCGATGTAAACCATTTTGTCCGAGAAGCCTCTGCCCGCTTATCGCATTTTAGCTGGTATGCTGCGAAGCACTGGATTGCTCCGGATGCTCCGGTGGCTCTGGGGCAAATCGGGATTGGAATTCTGAACCGCGAAGCGCAGCCTGTCATCAGTGCGGATGGTCGGTTCGTTCTATTCATGACAGGTGAATTGTATCGTACTGCTGATTTGTGGCAGCAATTGGACGTGGATGGTTTCTACCCGCGCAATACCAGTGGCCCTGAGCTGGCACTGACAGCATTTCAGGCGTATGGCTCTGAGTTTGCCAAAGTGCTTGAGGGTGCCTTTTTTATCGTAGTGTATGATCGGCTGCGCCGTCGGTTGGTGTTAACGAATGATCGCTTTGGCTTGTACCCCCACTTTTATGCTCAACAGAGGGGGAGGTTGGCTTTTGCGCCGGAGGTCAAAGGCGTTCTCTGTGCCCCATTTGTTGAGCGCAAACTCAATCCTGTAGCTGTATCCGAGTATTTCCGGTTTCAGCAGTTGATTGGTGCAAAAACGTTCCATGAAGGGGTTTTGTATTTTCCCTATGCCAGTGTGGGCGAATTCGATCTGGAAACTGGCGATTTGCAACTGCGACATTACTGGGATTGGGACGCGATTCCAGATCGAAGTAAGCTTCCGTTTGATGAGGCTGTTAGGGAAACGGGCAGATTGCTGCGTCAAGCCGTGACTCGCCTTACGGAGGACAAACTCCGTCCCGGTGTTTTCCTGAGTGGAGGGTTGGATTCTCGTACCATTCTTGGCTTAATGCCGAAGATGAATCCGCCCCCGGTGACGGCTACCTTTGGTGCAGACGGATGCCGTGACCAGTATTACGCTGAATGGATTGCCAAAACCGTAGGCAGCAGGCACTTTTGGTTTGATCTGCCGAATGGTCAATGGGTTTTGGATAATGCTGATCTTCACCTGAAGCTGACTGAAGGGTTTCACGCATGGATGCATATGCATGGCATCACGATGCTGCCCCATCTGCGTGATGTCATGGATTATGATCTGACTGGTTGGGCTGGTGAGTTTCCGTTAGGTTATCCGATGATTGCCGGCGCGATGCTGCACGAGCCAGTTGACCGTTACGCACTGCTTCAGGAGTTGTTTTACCGGCTTAACCAAACCCATTCCTGGCCCGGTATAACGGAAGCGGAGGCGCGCCTGGTGTATACGCCGGAATATCGAAAGCAGGCGTTAGGGCTGGCGTTTGAGTCGATGGTTGAGGAATATAAGCCTTACGAGCGTTTCCGTATTGGCAATCAGGTGGACTACTTCTTTTTGGTGAATCATTGTGGGCGAATGACTGGAAATATGATTAAGATTGTGCGATCCCACCTGGAGGTGCGGTTTCCATTCTGGGATTACCGTTTTATCGATTTCGTTTACTCACTCGATTCCCAGGTGCGTCAAGGAAATCCACGTGGCAAATTGTATATGCACCTTATCACTCGTGAGATACCCCAACTGGTGATGATACCGTATGACAAAGATGAGTTATTGCCCACGTCAGATGAACGTCTCCGAACATTGCAGTCCTGGTCAGTGCGAATTCGCCGCCAGTTGGGGCTTTTACCGAACCGTGCGACCTTGTATGCCGATTACGAAAATTATCTGCGGAATGATCTGCGATCATGGGCAGAGGGGATTTTGTTTGATAAGCGTACCGAGGAGCGCGGGATTCTGAACATTCCGTTTGTCCATTCGTTGTTCGAGCGCCATATGAATCGACAGGAGGAGTGGACAATCGGCAAGCTTGCCCCATTAATGACTTTTGAGATGATGATGCGCGAATATTTTGATTGAGAGCAGTAGGGGCTGTTGATGAAGCCCCTACTGTAACGCTTTGTGCTAGGCGGTTGGCTGCGGTTGGAAGCGACGGGTGATGCGGTGAACGATGCTCATTAACTGCTGACGTTCGTCAGGTGTAAAGGAGCGTGTGCCCCAGACCAATCCGAGATAGGCCACCATAGCGATGGGAATGACCAGAATGAAATGGATTCCCACCCGATCTAATATGAAAACAATGATCCCCATGAGCGCTGCGGAGAGTGCCAGACGCAGCAGATACTTTAACCCCAACCCTGAACCAAATTCCCGGCGGAATAAGAAGTAGAACAGGAAAGCACCAGCTAAATCGGTGAGAACTGTCGCAAATGACGAGCCGATCATACCAAAACGGGGAATTAGAACGAGGTTGATGATGACATTGATGATCCCCTGGCTGATATAAATCTTTGCTGCCCCCGTTTCACGCCGGATGGAGGTTGTCATGTTGCCGCAGAAGGCCGTGTACATCACAATGGGCAAATCCCAGATGATGATGAAGAATGAGAGGTAGGCAACCTGATTTTCCGCACCGTAAATTGTTGTGATAATGGGGTCAGCCAGCAGCATACCGCCGACGGCCAATGGGAGGCCGATGAACAACATCATTTTGACCGAGCGATAGTACCAGGGTAAAACTTTTTTAGGTTCCTGGGCATGTTCACGCGCCAGCGTCGGCAGTATGGCGAAGTTGAAGGCGCGAGTGAGTGTCATAAATGTCAGCGTTAGGCCATAGGCGATGTTGTACCAGCCAATTTCTGCATTGCTGACAAACTTGCTGAGAATAATGGTGTCCACTCTAAATGAGAAAGAGAGCGCCAGTTGGATGAAGCCAAACGGCAGCCCAGCTTTGATAATCGTCCACCACAGGCCGCGATTCAGATGGAAGCGGGGCGGCCCCAGATTGTTACGGCGAACCATTCGATAGCATAGATAAATCAGCACAGGGATGTTAATGAAGGCGGCAACAATCAGCCAGATGAAATCTTTGCTGATGAAGAGGAAGATCGCCCCGGCAATGATAAAAATGATTTGCCCCAGCACATCGAAGGCGGATGTGATGTCCAACCGTTCGTTTCCAGCGAGAACAGCCTGAAGCGGAGCTAGAAATGCCTGTAAGAAATACGTCAGAGTGTATAAGAATATCGCCAGCACGATTTCAGATGGATAGGGGTAGGCTATCGCGCCGAAGGTCGTTACGCTGGATGCTACGAGCGCCAGCAGCCCCCGTAATACGACCATATCCCAGAATAATTCATTCGTTTTTTCGGGATTGCGGGCAATTTCACGACCAAAATACTGGCTGATACCCAGATCACCCAATACCGAGAATAAGCCTGTCCAGGCCAGGACAACATTGTACTGCCCATACTCCGCAGTTCCGAGACGGTGAACAATTAAAACACCAAACAGAAAGCTGACGGCTCGAAGTGCAATTTGCGCGACGAAACCAAACGCGGTGTTACGGGCGATGATGCGGCCTGGACTGCGTTTTGGTTTTTCGACGTTTTCGGGGATTTGTTCCATACAGGTCTTTTCTGCCATCTTCAGGTTCTGAGACGGCGCATAAATCAGAAATGAAAATCTTAACCCACAGTAATGAGTTGCCCAAGCGCGGTGTTGATTATGTCAGATTAGGCTAACAAAAGCCTTGCGCCGCTTGACATTCTACCTCATCCAATTTTATAATCGTCTTTCTTTAGGCTAGATTGAGAAATTGAGGAGAACCTACCCGTGGGTCCATTACCGAAGAGAAAAGTTTCCACAACACGCCGGAACAAGCGTCGTTCGCATGATGCGCTGACGCTGAATCACCTGGTCGTGTGTGAGACATGCGGCGAATACCATGTTGCGCACCGTGTTTGCCCCAAATGCGGCACTTATCGAGGCGAGACCGTTGTTGAAATCGCAGAAGAAACCTAAATTAGACTCGTTCTGCTTGCGAAGGCCGCACTGCTTACCCAGGGCGGCTTTTGTTTTCTGAAAGGTTGATTAGGATGGATTGGACAAAAACAGCTTTTGTTTTTCCGGGTCAGGGATCGCAGGCTGTGGGCATGGGCAAAGATTTGGCAGACACCTACCCGGTGGCACGCCAGACCTTTGAACAGGCGGATGCTATTCTGGGCTTTGCGTTGAGCGACATGTGTTTTAACGGCCCGGAAAGTGAACTGAATGATACGATCAATACACAGCCTGCACTGTATGTTTGCGGAATCGCGGTGATGCGCGTGCTGCAAGCCGAGCGGCCTGATGCAGTTCCGGCGTTTGCTGCGGGGCACAGTCTGGGGGAATTTACTGCGCTGACCGCTGCTGGTGCAGTCGCATTTGAAGATGGCTTGCGGTTGGTGCGTGAGCGAGGCCGTTTGATGAAAGAAGCCGGGACGAAGAGCAAGGGTGCGATGGCGGCTCTGCTAGGATTGGATGCCGAGGTTGTGACGGGCGTTTGTGCCCAGGCCAGTCAACAGACGGGCGGTATTCTGATTCTCGCCAACGACAACTGTCCCGGTCAGAATGTGATTTCCGGTGATGAGGCGACTATTGAGGTCGGCATGATATTGGCGAAGGAAGCGGGTGCGAAAAAGGTGGTGAAACTGCCGATCAGCATCGCCTCCCATTCGCCGCTTATGGAATCGGCCTCGGCGGAATTTCGGAAAGTTCTGGCAGGCGTTCAATTCCAGACTCCGCAAGTGCCCGTTTTCGGCAATGTGGATGCCGCGCCGCTTCAGAACGTCGATAGCATCCGTCGTGAACTGGATTTGCAGCTCACGCACTCGGTGCGCTGGACAGAATCAGTTCAGGCTATGGCTGCCGCCGGAGCAGAAACATTTCTTGAGATGGGGCCGAAAGATGTGTTAAGCGGTTTGCTAAAACGCATTGACCGTTCCAAATCTGGCAAGCCGCTCAACGGGGTTGAAACGCTGCAAAAATTCCTGCAAGAAAACCCGTGACCGAAGCTCAATACAGAGGCATAACCGAATTTCATTATGCCTCTGCATATCTGGTTAGAGCAGGGCGTTCAGACCCTCAATCATGCGTTTAATTGCTTTTTCAGTCTTCTCTGGCGGGAGCGCGTAAGAGAAACGAACCCAGTTTGCTCCTGCCTGAGAGAAATACGAGCCAGCCACAATGGCGACCCCAAATTTCTCGGCGAGATGGGTTAGCATTCCCTCAGAATCGCCCAGATTACCGGCCTCAATGTAGGGCGTGCAGTCGATAAAGGCATAATAACCATCGCCCATGATGTGGTTAATGTTGGCTGTTGTCAATTCACGACGCAAGACCCGACGGCTCTCTTTGGTCGGCTCGATGATGCTGGCAGCCGCTTTTTCGAAACCCATTTCATAGGCTGCAATGGCGACTGCCTGTGAATAGTAGGTCGGGATGACACCATGTGATGCTTCGCTGGTGACATAGTCGCACACCTTTTTCCCGGCAACCAGATGGGCACTGCGGATATTCGATGCTCCCAGGCTCTTGGTGATGCCATCCAGGAAGATCAAGCGCTCGCGCTGCTCTGGCGGGAAAGCCTTCAGCACCGTGTTAATATCTGAATGTCCGCCGTCCGTTACCCAGTGGTAAATCCAATCGAACAGCACGAAGGGATAGCCACTTTCCAGCGCGGTACGTGCCAGCAGAATTTGCTCATCAAGCGGGATAGTGCGTCCGGTGGGATTGTCGGGAGAAGTGATGACAATGCCAGCGACCTTACGACCTTCACGTGCGGCATATTCTGCACTGGCTTTGATCGATTCGGGCGTGTAGCGCCAGCCTGCTTCGGGATGACCGGGGGCGAGCAGCACATTCAGCCCCAGTGCGTATGGCCCCCAGTTGTAGCTAATCCAGGGTACGCGCGAGACAACGACTACATCGCCGATGCGTCCGTTGCCGAGCGCAATCATTGCGCCATAGGCTTTTTGCAGGCCGTCGCGCCCCCCTTGCACGAAGATAATATTTTCCGGCCCCCATCCAGTTGCGCTGTCCAACTGCCAGTAATTTTCGGCAGCGACTTTGCGAAATTGGACAGTTCCCCAGGGCTGGTTATAAGCAGTTCCCTGCTTAATCTGCAATTCATTGGCGCGGTTCAGTAATTCAACGGGGACACCGGGCAGGCTGGCTCCACCATCGCCCTGTGAGGCATCAAAGGTGGGCGCATCCTGTCCGGCCATCTCCTTGTATTTCTTCAATGCGTCGCGGATGAGAAACATGCGTGAAGGGGGAATGGGCTGCATCCCTGACGGATAGTCATTGACCGGGACGCGGTTTTCCGCCGGAACAACGTACTCCGGCGTATCAAGATTGGTAATCGGTGTGATTCTGGTGACCAACATAACCTCCATAAATTAAAACACCCCGTTGGGCGGGGTGCTGTGTCACTAGGTAGCGCGAAACGGGACAAGCCCCCACTAGGGTGGTGTCATGCAAAAAGTGTCATTAGTGTTCATGACCATTCGCACTGCTGCTTTTACCGTTTCTTTAACTATGTAGCTGATTGTGACATGTGGATAAAAGGCTGTCAATGTGCAAGGCCATAGAATGAAAATAGGCACTCTTTGTGCAGAGTGCCTCAGTTGAACAGAAATAATGTGATTCGGGGCGAACCAGAAATTTGATTCGCCCTGAATTTATCTTATGACCCAATCTTGAAGCTTTGAGTCGTGCTGTAGCCTCCACAGGTGGTTGCAGAACAACCGCGCACACGCCAGTAATAGGTACCGTCGTTGAGCGGTGCGGGGATAGTTACAAAGAGCGAAGGAGCATTCACCGTTTGGTCAGCTATCGCCTGTACCTTGAATGCCGGGTCTTTCGCAATCTGAACCTCATAGCGGATAGCATACGTGACAAGATTCCACGTGAGTGTGGGGGTACTGC
Organism: Aggregatilineales bacterium; assembly: GCA_044226645.1. GTDB lineage: Bacteria > Chloroflexota > Anaerolineae > Aggregatilineales > Phototrophicaceae > CFX2. The sequence goes on along the minus strand of JBGAGR010000006.1, from coordinate 12,668 downwards.
CGCTGGTGAAGGTGTTCGTCGTCGGTGCCACATTGGCTGCTGAGACATTGGTGCAAGAGTAGATTTGCACGTCGTCCAGCCACCAGCCCCAGTCGTAGCCATATGGTGGACTGTAATCGAGTCCAATGCGCCAACGGAAACGAATGCTCTGCCCTGCTAAAGCTGAGAGATTTGCGCGACTGGATATGTAGCCGTGACTGTCATTCACAAAGGCATTCCGACCTTGCAAAGGATTATCATAATTTATGGGCGTAATGGTTCCGTTGTAGCCATTTACGTCGAAGAGTGTCCCGGCATCTGTCCATGATGCCCCGTTATTCACACTGTATTCAACAACCCCTCCATCATAGTCGGGATCCTCAAAACCGAAAGCATGGGCGAAGTGGAGGTAAGCATTGGCAGGCAATACTACGCTGTTTTTCATCATCGCAAATGAAGTGTCAGAAATCGGCGGATAATCATCGGCATAGAGGAAGTTCGAGCCTGAATGAGCGTAAGCGCCATAGGGCGAACCGTAAAACCAGCGATTACTCCCAACTAAGGCCCCAACTAACCATTTCCCTGGACCGCTTTCCATATCATCAGAAAACGCTGTGGTGCCGACTACATAGCCGGTGGGGCACAGTTCCGCTTCGGGGTTGTAGCCCGCGTATGGCTCAAGGTTCATTTCAACGGCTAAGGTCGCCTTACGGACTTCCAGGCAGTTCGCGCCGGTAATTCCTGCTTTGCCAATCACATTCAGACAGCCCTGGTAGAGAGCATCAGCCAGGTCACCATAATCTGCGCCAGAAGTAAGCAGATGGGTCTGCACTTCATAGTAGATTTGGGCAACTTTAGGGATACCCAGAGCGGCAACTGTCTGACTATTGAACGTTCCGCCGTCGGTCATGAGGAAGGCCGCTTTGTTATTGACACCGCTGTTGAAGTGGACTCCACCATTATCGCCGGAGCCTATATAGTAGTTAGCGCTGGTGATCTTATCGGGATCGCCAAATGCTGGCGGATTCGCCATGTTGCGGATAGCGCCCATATTGGTGACATCTTCGCCGAGCAGCCACTTCACACCGGCGCTGTCATCACCATAACCATCAGTCTGGTCAACGAATTCGCCGAAAACATCGGAGAGCGATTCGTTAATAGCACCAGATTGATAGTAATAGAAGAGGCCAGATTCGTATTGCGTTACGCCGTGTGTCAGTTCGTGACCTACTACATCATCACCAAATGGGTAACCAACGTCATTGTTGTGACTGCCGGATGAGCCATCGCCGTCGCCATAAATCATTTGATCGCCCGTCCACCCGGCGTTGGCATAATCGAAGCCATAATGTACGGTTGAAATAAGGGGTAGTCCATGATTGTCGATACTGTTGCGGCCAAAGTTGGTTGCGTAGAAATCGTAGGTGCGTCCGGCATTGCCATGAGCCGCGATGGCGTGTGCATCTCCACCTGAACAGGTTGTGTTAGGGTCGGCGCAGACAAACGTACCCGGAAGCTGTGAATTTGTGAGTTCAACGTTATTTGCAGTGTACGTTTTTCGATTGAGAACGGTATCGATCTGGTTAAAGTGCAGCGTAATGGATCCGCGTTGGGCATCAATCAGCACTAATTCGCGGATCATTCCTGCTGCCGCTGGCGTTACTTCCATGCGCCAGACGAGATTCGTAATTCCAGTCCCCGGAACAAGCAGTTCAGGGTTGTAAATCCACAGTTCAGGCTGGCTGACGACTAAATCGCTGGCCTGAACCCCATAATTTTTAGCGACGATTTCCAACGCCGATTGCGCGGCAGAATCAGCCGCAATGGCTGGCGATGTTGCTATTGAAATGTCGGGTAATACTTCACCGTTGGCAGAAAGGATATTATTCCGGCTGTCGAGTTGGACGATTATTTCACCTGCAATCACCGGAATACCGTTGTAAACCTGCTGGAAGCGTTGGAAATCGCGCCCTCGGTCAGCGACTTTATCACTTTTGCTGATGAGTTCCTGGCTCTGGTTCGTTAGCCCGAACAGTGGGCCATAGATTGCCAGAAAACCACGAGCAGCGTCTTCGCGTGATGCGGTAGCGGAGAGTGCTGTCGGTTGGCTGATGGGCCGTCCGACCTCAGTGCCGATAAAGCGAACTTTGCCCGTTTGGGCGTGATATGAAATGGTCGCTCCACTTTGCTGGAGAGTTGTCACCAAGGATGCCTGAGCAGCGGGGATGCTGGGACTGGGCGTGCCGTCCTGCGCAGCCACCAGTGACCCACCCAGCAAATAAAGCAGTGCCAAAACAGGTAGTATTCGCAAAGATATGCGAGCGAGTTTCATCATGAGACTCGGAGAGGATATTTTATTCATTGAAAAACCTTTGGTCGTAAAGAGGAAGGATTACCTAAAGTGGGTTTCATGAAAGTGCCCCCTTGTACCCACTAGTGATTGATATACGACTATCTAGTTGAGGGAATAGTCTGTTTGCATAACCCTTAGACAGCCGATTAAGGTCACACAGCCTTAATGAGAAACCAGGGCAGGTGGTTTCCTGCCCTGGTTATGAGAGATGATCTTACTGATCTTGCGAGAAGCTGCCGACTGTACTCCACGCGCCGCAGGTATGCGCTGGGGTGGCATCGCACGCGCGGACGCGCCAGAAGTAGACCCCGTTGGGAAGTACCGGGAAACCACCTACGCCTTGCGTAAGAGACTGGGTTCCACTCGGTAGCACGGAAGCGTTGTGCGGCGTTTCGAAGAGGATCGGCAGTGCAAAGTTCGAACTGTCATCCACCTGAATCTCGTACCATCCGCCACCATTCGTCCAGGTGATCGGCCCCCATGTCAGCTTCGGAATCTGGTATCCGGCTGGATTATCCGGTGCGAAGCGGTTAGCCAACGGCGCACCGGATGTTGGTGTGGTGATCTTCACACTCCAGACATCGCTCAGGACAGATGGAGTACCCAGCGCATCATACGCCCGTATCTGCCAGCTATAGGTATCGTTCAGCAGCGGCGCACTCGGCTTGAAGGACAACGCCGTGATCGGAGTTGAATTATGCTGCGAGGTCGGCGGATTGAAGTTGTCGTAGTAGATGTTATACGTCACTGCACCAAGCGGTTTCTTCCATGTGAAATTGGGCTGGCTCAGTGTAATGGTCGAACCATTCGCCGGAGCAGACAAGACTGGCTTCGGAGGATTGGTAATCGTGAACTTGAACGGTGCTGAATAGTTCCCCAGTGCGCCATTGGTGTTGACTGTACGAACTTTCCAGTAGTAGGTTCCTAACGACAAAGTTGCAGGGAAGCTTGTGCCGATTCCAGGATGGCTGTCAACACCTGTCGTGCAGGCCGCGTTACCGCAAATCAGCAGGTCATAGGTGAATGGACTACCCGTTAGTGTCGTCGTTGCATTCCAGCTCAGCGTCGGTGTTGTCGTCCAGATCGTCGAGTTGTTGGGCGGTGAGACCAATTTTGGCGCTGCCGGGACTGCCGCTGTCACCGCGAAAGTGCGGACGATTTCAGGCGGTAAAGCGGTGTCGACACCTTCGGCGATTACACGCCAGTACCACGTTCCAGGGCCGATGCCAGTAACCAGACGGCTGGTGGTCGTGATGGTGGCAGGTGCGAGTACGATTGGTGAACCGAACGCCGAGTCATCATCGATTTGCAGTGTATAGCCTGTTGCCCCAGCAACCAGCGCCCACTTGAAGGTCACGTTAGCAGCGGAAGCAGCTACGAAGTTCGCGTGATCGGCTGGCGAGGTCTGGATATTGACGATCAGTGAACGGCTTGGGCTGAAGTCACTTTCCGTGTTCTGCACATCCTCCGCCGAAACATGCCAGTAGTAAGTTCCCTGCGGCAGGGCAGTGGCTGGGGTAAAGGTCAGACCAGCGAGACCGCTCGGATCAGCAATCGGAGTACCAAAGCCAGGATCATCATCGATCTGGATGTGATATTCCGCACCTGGATAGGCCAGCCAACTGAAGGGCTGCTTGGTGTTGGTCGTTGTAGCACCATCAGCCGGCAGCTTCAGTGTTGGGCCTGCTGTGCGGATCGTGAAGGATCGAGCCGCGGTGTAGGCGCTTGGACCACCTATGTTGTTAATCGTGCGAACACGCCAGTAGTATTTCTTCCCAGCGCCACCGGGGCCAGCATCCAGGTTGCTGCCGGGGGTGTGGGTAATGCCACTAACCGGTACAGTGACCAGGTCCGTAGTGAAGGTCGCATTGGTAGCATATTGCAGTTCATAGGTGTAGGGTGTGCCTACTGTGCCTACTGCCGCAGTCCAGTCAAAGGTCGGTGTCTGGCTGGCAATCGTGATGTTAGCAGCCGGGTTGCCCAGAACTGGCGCAACCGGAGCCGTCGGACCTACCGTAAAGTGTCCAGGAGGTACCAGTGCGGGAGTCGTGTCGAAGCTGGACACAACGCGCCAGGAATAGCTGCCTGGATTTAGGTTAGAGACCGTGCAGGTCAAGGCAGTTGAAGGAACTGGTGTGCAGGAACCGACAATGGTACCAAAACCGTCGTCCGTAGCGACATCGACGGTATAGGTTGTAGCGCCCGTTGCGGCATACCAACTGAATACGACATTGGCTGTTCCCGCTGTCGGGAATATCTTGTCAGGGGTCGGAGCCTTTTTGAGGTCAACGATGAAACTACGCGATGGACCAAAGGTTGTGTTATTGGTCATCACGTCGGTTACGCCCAAACGCCAGTACCAGGTGCCCTGATGCAGCGATGCGATGGCTGGGATAGTGGTCGCCGTCTTGTCGAAGGTGAAATCCACGTCTCCGGGGAAAGTATTCGTATCGCTGAGCTGGATATGATAATTATTAGCGCCTGCGCCATAGGGTTTTACCACGAATGATGGACGCGCCGTTGTCACGACTGAACCAGCCAGTGGCTTATCCAGAGCAGGCGGACTCAGCTTGATGGTAAATGTCCGAGCGCCGCTGTACGCGCCAAACATGCCGTTGCTGTTGATGCCACGTACACGCCAATAATACAGGACATTTTCGCTCAAGTCGGCACTAGGCGTATTGGTGGTGGCTGTACCAATCGGCGCGGGATTAAAGACAAGTGTGGTGAACTTGCTGTTGGTTGAAATCTGGATTTCGTAGTGCGTGGCATTCAGCGTCGTAAGCCAACTGAAGTCCGGACGCAGATCAGCCAGCGTTGAGCCTGTTGGCGGATTGGTCAGGACGGGAGCCTTGGGGACAATAACGCCGACTTTTTGTACTGAGATGTTGTAGAGTCCAAAGGCTTTCTGATACCCGCCAATTTGAATGTGGTAGGTCGTGCCGTTAACACCATTGAATGTGACGCTAGATGTCAGAGTCTTGGTTGAGGCATCATCATTACAGGCTACCTTAGTCAGAGGAGTGGCAAATGTAGCCCCTGTGTAAACAGCCAGCACGGTATCAAAGTTGCTGCCTGCTAGCGAGATGGTGTAGTTGCCAGTTGAAGTAGGTGTGAAATTGAACCAGGCTGTTCTGCCTACATTGACACCGCACCCTGCGATAGTCAGGGGAGCAACATTAGGTTCGTTAGCTTCCTCGGTTGCGGCAGTGGTATCGCCACTATCCTGGTTGCCGGGATAAATATCAGTGATGGTAACCGCATTGGCAAAAAGGTCATTGCCGGATGCTTCTGCATGTGCCAATTGTTGAGGACTCGGCGGTGCAACTTCACCGGATGCCTTTCCAGAAGGCAGCGGAGTGGTTTCTTCGGTAGGTACGACTGTTACTTCCTGAGTGGGTTCAGCAGTGGGTTCTTCAGTCGGCAAAACAACAGGTTCAATCGTTGGAACTGCTGTTGGTGCAGGGTATTGACCATATTCTGCCTGCGGTACCCACAGGAAGAAATTATCAGCTTCCAATGTGCCGCTGACAGTTCCGTCTTCATTGGCTGGGAAATTGCCAGCCATGCTCACCTGACCCGGAGGCATCAGGAAAGCATCCTGTACGGCGATGACTTCTACGCCGTCAACCTCGACCCGGATAACGGTGTCGATAGCGGACAGACGCAGGCTGCGCCAGCCATCTGCTGCTGCGGGCGGTGCAACGGCTGCGCCGAGAACTTCACCGGCGCGGGTAAGCTGAACGGTACCGTCTGCCGCAAGTGAAGCGGTATAGGCACCCACTGCACTCTGGCGAACATTCAACTGAACACTGCCTGCATCCCATTTAAAGGTTGCTTTGACCGCTACATTGCTAAATTCGCCCTTGAGCAGGTAGGCAGGTTGATTGCTGTTGCTGACGGTCATGACCAGACCATTGGCATCTGGAATCAACGACCAGCCTTCAGCATTCCACGGTGATAAATCGCCGTTGTCGAAGGTTTCACGAACCAGGATGTTCAGGACAGGTTCCTCTGGCAGTTGGGGAACCTGGGGTTCCACTGTCGGAACATCTGTCACCGTCGCAACGGGTTCGGTTTCAACAACTGTTGCTTCTTCGGTTGGGATGGGTGTTTCGGTAGGAGCTTCAACCGTTGGAACATCCGTTGGTGCCGGAATATCGGTTGGAACTACAACGTCAGTCGGGACCTCACTGGGGAGGTCGGTGGGAATGTCAGTCGGAATTTCGATGGGTGTGTCAGTTGGGGTATCCGTTGGGCTGCCCGCGTCCTGCGCCTTAATTACGAATGCATTAAGTGCTAACAGACAACCAAATATTAGAAGAATACGGATCAACCGACTTGTGTACGATTTGGGCATGTAAAAGCCTCTTCCCTCAATGAGTGAGATTCCTTCAAAAACTGCTGGTGAGGTTTTAATAAACCTCACCAACTCTCCAAAGTTACAACCATTATACATGAATTATTGTATAGATGTGTCAACTAAAATGTAACTAAAGATGCCCTTACAATCGACATTTTTTACGTTTGTAACCGAGTTTCTAATCTCGATTTTGGTCATGATTGATGTATGGTACCTTAGAACTATGACCTTAATCACTTGGCAAAGCCTGACATAATTTTGCTAGGTCTTCGCTGCTGAAAGAAAGATATTTCATGTCTTCTACATTGAACACACGCTTCAGATTAGGGTCATGGACTGCTGGAACTGGGATATGAACGTGTTGCTTTTCTGGCACGACCACACATCAGATTATGGACAGCGGTGGAAAGGCTGCGCGCTTATCAGGATGTTATAAAATCTGCTGGTTATACGCCCTTAAAACCGATCCTGATTGGCGATGAAACCGAACTCAGTTCCTTTAATGCTTATTTGGTCATTGATGACCAGAGTCTTGAACCCCTGGTGAATTATTTGAATCAGCCGGATTGTCCAACCGCTATTTTTGCCGTAAATGACTGGATGGACGATGAGATTCGATTGAGCTTCAATGTCAATGTCTCCCAGACACCCTATATTCGTGCTCAACTGGTCAAGGGTGAATTAGAAAATGTCCGCGCCCTCACCAATCCAATTTATCTGCGATAGAGTAGGGGACTTGTTTTGGTTTATTTATTATAACTTGACAAGGACTTATGTTCTGTTGTACTCTGAAAACTGCCTGTATGGTCGCACTGCTTCCATCAGGCCGCACCTTAACATCATCCATAGTCACAAAACCATCACTGACATCCGCCAATAGGGAGTGCCAATGCCGCCTCTGCCATCGTTTTGAGGCGAATCTTCCCTCGCCATTCTGCCGCCATTTCCGCCATGTAACAGCACAGTCAGACATAGAACTGTCTTCCGTCTTTAACTGGAAGCTGGTAGCTCTCTCTGCCTTTTGACTCAGTACCTGAGCGGTTAGCCGTTAGTTTTTAGCTAAAACCCGTCCAGAATTGCGCGTTTCTACCATGCGCTATAGGCGACAAAACTAGCCTTTTGCCTTTCCTAATCGCTAACGACTAAAAGCTAATGGCTGAGTGCCCAGCACTCAGGACTTTTCTGGAAGCTGGTAACTGGCAACTGGTAGCTTAACTGGGAACTAGGAACTGGGCACTTGGAACTATCATGTGGCTGTCAATCACCGCCATCGCTTTTTGAGGGGAAACCTTCCCTCACCATTGTTCCGCCATTTCCACCATTCCACGCGGGTGAATGCATGTCAATGAATGCCAATTACTCCCGTAACACTGCACTGATGGAACTGCTGCCGTTTCTGCAATAATTCTGAGGGAAGTCTTCCCTCGATTTACTGCTGCAATCTCTGCGGTTGTTCGGCTGGAAATGGCAGCAGTAAATCTCAAGCTTCTACAGAACGTTATTCAACTGTCACACTTTTGGCGAGATTGCGTGGTTGATCGACATCTGCGCCGCGCCGCACCGCGATGTGATAGGCCAGCAGTTGCAGCGGAATCACCGTGACAACCGGACTGAGCAGCGGAGGAGTCTCCGGTACATAAAGCACATAATCGGCTTTGCTGGCAATCACTTGATCGCCTTCCGTCGCCAGCGCGATCACGATGCCGCCCCGTGCTTTAGCCTGCTCAATCTGGCTGATCATTTTTTCGTACAGGGCATCCCGCAGTGCGATGCACAGCACAGGCATGTCTTCATCAATCAGTGCGATTGGCCCGTGCTTCATCTCACCCGCTGGATACCCTTCGGCGTGGATGTAGCTGATTTCCTTGAGCTTCAGCGCGCCTTCCAGCGCAATTGGGTAATTAATGCCGCGTCCCAGATAGAGGAAATCGCGGTAGTGGTAAAGCTGTCCGGCTAATTCCTTAACTTGGTCTTCGATTTCGAGTGTTCGCCCCACAAGATCGGGCAGCCGTCCAACATCCTGTGCATAACACTGGCGCTGTTCAGGAGACAACGTGCCGCGCAGTTGAGCGAGGTATAAGGCGAGTAGATATTGATCGACAATACTGGCTGTGAAGGCTTTGGTAGAAGCAACACCGATTTCCGGCCCTGCGTTCATCGTGATATGCCCATCGCTGATGCGCATAGCCTGACTGCCCACCGCGTTAACGATGCTCCACAGCGTCGCCTGCTGTTCCCGCGCTTCCTCGATGGCGGCTAGTGTATCAACGGTTTCGCCGCTCTGAGTAATGGCTAAAACAGCGGTGTTTTCATCAATGATGGGGGAACGGTAGCGGTATTCGCTGCCATAATCGACTTCGACATTCAGTCGCGCTAGTTGTTCGATATAAAACTTGCCGACCAGCGCACTGTAATAACTCGTGCCGCACGCGACAGTTACAAGTCGGTTTATGGATTGGGCTTTTTCGGCGGTTAGATTGAGATCGGGGAGCAGCACTTCGCCGTGTTCGAAATTAACCCGTCCACGAATAGTATCGGTCAGGCTGCGTGCCTGCTCGAAAATCTCTTTCTGCATGAAGTGCTTGAATTCGCCCTTTGCCGCGCTGACCGGATCCCAGGGAATATCGTGGATTTGCGGCTGAATAGCTTCACCGCTGATTTTCTGGATATGGAAATCGTCAGCTTTGATGGTCGCCATTTGTTGGCTTTCGAGGAAAATCATGCGTCGGGTGTGTTCCAGGATAGCGGGAATGTCCGAGGCGACGAAGTTTTCATTTTCGCCCAACCCAACAGCTACACCACCCGCGTTGCCGATACGAACCGCGACCAATTCATCCGGTTTTTCGCGGCTCATGACGACAATGGCATGTGCGCCACGTAGAAGCTGCACAGTTTTGCGCGTCGCTTCGGTCAGATTGCCGTGTGCGCCGTTATGGGCGAAGCGTTCGATGAGTTGAACAATCACTTCAGTATCGGTTTCAGACTTGAACTCAACGCCTTCCGCCATGAGTTCTTCGCGCAGTTCGAGGTAATTTTCTACAATGCCATTGTGGACGACTACGAATTCACCATCCATGCTGACGTGGGGATGGGCATTGCGTTCAGCGGGTGCACCATGTGTCGCCCAACGAGTATGCCCGATGCCGATTGGCCCGCTGATGGGGTCAGCCTGCATCCGTGTTCGCAGATTGGACAGTTTGCCGACATCCCGGCGAATCTTGATTTGCTCGTCATGAATAACGGCAATGCCTGCCGAATCGTAGCCGCGATATTCGAGGCGCTGCAAGCCATCCAGAATGATGGGCGCTGCATCACGCGAACCAATATAACCAACTATGCCACACATATAGGGAGCCTCCGTTTAGATGTTTCGAGTAGAAAATGCAAAGCAGCTCTGCGGCGCAGGCACAGCCGTATTGCATGATCCCATTCGTTTTTAACGATGGGTTCGAACATCCACACTCAATGACCTGTCCCGACAATTACTCGCCGGTTTTCGTCAGTTGATCTTCTGTTGTACGGAGGGGACAGACAAAGGGTGGTGGAAGCACCCTGACGGCATCCGCTGATCTTTCGATTTTCTCCCCATGCTGGGGATTAGGCTCGTCGTGAAACGAGCAACCGTCACCTCGTCATCCCGCACATTACGCGGGACCATGCGCTATCTCTCCCGCCGATATGTTCGCAGCACTCTCCTTATTTATTGATCTGATTTATTCATCATAACCGCCCGACCTTGCGCTGACAATGCAGAATGTTACCAGCTAGACGTTCAGGAATTCAATATACTGCGTTGTGGCTTTGCTCAGATCGCTGTAGAAACCACGCTTGCTTTCGTCCTTAATCGCCATCGCCAGTTGGTACATGGCTTCGTGCGACATAATGGAAAGCGCATCGCGATCAACACGCTTTTGTCCACTGGTCTTGAATTTGAATGGTCGCCCGAAGTTAACGTTGATACGGGGACGCTGGAATCGCACCATCTTTTGCGCCCATCCAATACCCCCGGAAAGCCCGGTGGGGATAATCACAGCATCGGATTTGGTTGCTACATAAGCGAGGCCATCTTTTGCTTCGGACAAGCCTTCAGGATGGCGATGACCTTCTGGCGCGATCAGGATAAGCTGACCACTTTTGATGAGTTCAATCGAGTTGACCAACGCTTTCCGGTCAACTTCACCTCGATTAATGGTATACGCGCCCCACCAACGGACGAATGGCCCCGTTAGTGGATTGCGTAGATTTTCGATTTTGCTCATGGGAATCACAAAGCGATTGGTGACAGCACCCATACATAGAACCGGATCAATCAGTGCGATGTGATTCATCATGATGATAGCGGGAACATCATTGGGCACGTTTTCCATGCCCGTGACTTCCACATTCCACAACACTTTGAAGCCCAATGTACGGATAAACCCGCGCATGAGTTTGCGTCGCCAGACCAACCGGGGCTGCCGCGCAACATATTCTTGAACGGATGCGGACAGACTCATGACTTACGCCTCTTCGCAGCCTTCTTGTTTTCATCTGTTTTGGGGCGATGGGAAGGTGCTCCCGCAGATGATGCAGGATAACTTCCCTGCCGTTGAGGTCGGTGCGGTGCTTTTTGCGGGACAACTTCCGGTGATGATGTTTTTAAAGCTGTCACATCTTTGGCTGTGAGTTCCCGCCATTCGCCCACACGCAGATTTCCTAAGGGTAGACTGCCGATGTGCGTGCGAATGAGCGATCTGACCGGATGACCAAGCGTTACTGCAACGCGCCGAATCTGGCGTTTCCTGCCTTCGGTCATGACAATGCGGAGGGTAGTTTCCATTTTATCCCCATCCATGATTTTCACGAAGCAGGGAGCCGTTTTATAGATAGTGCCATCCTCTTCCTCGATATTGACACCCCTTTGCCATTGGGCAATGGTTGCCTCACTCGGCAAATCCTCTTCCTCGATATTGACACCCCTTTGCCATTGGGCAATGGTTGCCTCACTCGGCAATCCCTGCACGACCACTTTATAGGTTTTGCTGTGGCGATAACGGGGATGGGTCAGGCGGTTTGCCAGTTCACCATCATTGGTAAGTACCATGAGTCCTTCACTGTCAGCATCCAATCGCCCGATATTGAAGAGATGTCCGTCGAAAGGAACATAGCTCCGTACGGTACGCCGCCAATCTTCATTGTTTGGGTCATCGGTTGAAAGGACATTTTTCGGCTTATTGAAGGCAATATAGGTTTTGTGATCCGGGAACGCGAGTTTTTCGCCGTCCACTTCGATGATGTCGGTTTTCGAATCGGCCTGGTCGCCTAATTTGATGACCTGACCATTGACACGGACGCGCCCCTGCCGGATAAATTCCTCACAGGCTCGGCGCGAACCTAAATTGGCCTGAGCCATGATCTTCTGTACACGTTCTTTCACTGTCGATCTGATTTTCTACTTAATGAATACTCATCGCATTATAGCAATAGGTCATTATGCTGTCAGGTCTGCAATTACTTTTTCTCGGTAGTGTCTGTGCGAGTAAACTCCATAACTCTTTCAACATATTCGACGTTCTTTATGATTTCATCGAGCCAGTAAAAGAAACCTTCAGGTAAATTGGGCGTAGAAGGGTCAATCTTCAACTTCATAATATGGGCGAACCCCTTAATAGATGAAATTGGGGTTATCGTTTCACTTCTAATAATTGACAACTTCTGTTCGGGCGGTGTATTTCCCGCACTTTTGACAAACCTATTCCAATCATCAAGATTTGGCATGATAGACCTTTAATCTTTTTTCAATGGTTCACTCAATTTTACGCCTGTAAGCTGTTCATAAACGCTGATGACGGCGCTGTTATCCAGTTCGCGGTTGCCCATTTGCAGCATGGCGGTATAAAGCTGCATAATCACAGCGGTCATGGGCAGCGGAATGCCATAGGTTTTGCCGGTATCCATGCAGATGCCGAGGTCTTTATGCTGCATATAGGCTTT
>JBGAGR010000321.1:0-8111 GCA_044226645.1 Aggregatilineales bacterium | reverse complement strand
AGTTATTTTTATGAAGTAAGGAATACAGGATTTGTGAAGCAGTATCGCGTCGCAATTATTGGAACGGGCAGTATTGGAAACACCCATTTCGAAGCCTTGAAGCAGGCTGGAGAGCGGGTCGAAGTCGTCGCAGCGGTGGACGTGGACGAAGCGCGCGTCAAAGCCTTCTGCGCTGACCATAATATCCCCAAATGGTTCACCAGCACCACCGACATGCTCTCGGTTGTTCAGCCAGATTTAGTCCATATACTTACACCTACGGGTACTCATTTTGATCTCTCGATGGAGAGTTTGGAAGCAGGCGCATCAGTATTTTGTGAAAAGCCGTTATGTGCGTCGCTGGCGCAGTTCGATGCGCTTCAGGAAGCAGAAGCGCGTACCGGTCAGTATGTCAGCAATGTCTTTCAGTGGCGCTTCGGTTCCGCTGCCAAGCATTTGAAGCGGCTGATCGCGTCCGGTGAAATGGGACAGCCGATGGTCGGTGTTTGCCAAACGCTCTGGTATCGTGCCCTGCCCTATTATCAGGTTCCCTGGCGCGGGAAATGGGCGACTGAAACGGGCGGCGCAACGGTTACACTCGGCATCCACCTGATGGACTTATTTCTGTGGCTGTTTGGCGACTGGCAGGATGTACGCGCTATCGTCGGAACACTGGATCGTCCTATCGAAGTCGAAAATGTCTCAATGGCGCTGACCCGTTTTGAAAGCGGCGCAATGGGAACCATCACCACCAGTGCAGTATCGCCCCGACAGGAATCCTATCTGCGTATGGATTTTCAACGGTCAACCGTAGAAGTAACCACGTTGTATCGTTACACCAATGCCAATTGGCGCTATAGTATCCCGGACAATTCGCCAGATGGAGAAGCGCTGGGACGCTGGCAGACCATTGAGCAGGATACGATTGGTTCGCATGGGGAACAGCTTAAAGACCTGCTGGACAGTATGGATCACGGTGAACGTCCCCCGGTGAGCGGAGCAGAAGCCCGCCGCATTATCGAATATATCGCCAGTCTGTATAAATCGGCTTTTACGGGCGAAATTGTCCAGCGCGGCTCGATCACGCCAGATGATCCTTTTTATCACGCCATGAACGGCTCACAGGGAGCTTAATTAAATATGTCGAAAATTCGTTTTGCCGCCATCGGCCTCAATCACGGACACATCTTCGGTCAGGTCGACTGCCTGTTAAAAGCAGGCGCGGAACTGGTTTCAGTTTATGCACCTGAAGCCGATTTACTGGCGGATTTCACAGGAAAGTACCCACAGGCGAAAATCGCCGCATCAGCAGAAGAAATCCTCGAAGACGGGTCGATTCAGCTCATCACAGGCGCATCCATCCCCAATGATCGCGCCCCACTCGGCATTCAGGTCATGCAGCACGGCAAGGATTATCTGGTCGATAAACCCGGCTTCAGCACCCTGGAGGAATTAGCCGATGTGCGCCGCGTGCAGCGCGAAACCAAGCGCCTGTATACGGTCTGCTTTAGCGAACACTTCCTTCAACAGTCTACCGTCAAGGCGGGTGAATTGGTGCAGTCTGGTGCAATAGGCCGCGTCATCCAGACGGTTGGTTTCGGGCCACATCGTATTTTCGGGTATTCCAGCAAGGGTCGCCCGGATTGGTTTTTCAAGAAGCAGTATTTCGGCGGCATCATCAATGACATCGCCAGCCATCAGGTCGAACAGTTTTTGTTCTTCACGGGCAGCAGCGATGGCGAAATTGTGACCTCACAGGTCGCAAACTTCCATCACCCGCAGTATCCCGAATTCGAAGATTTTGGCGATCTGGTCTTGAAAAGCTCGCAGGCCACCGCCTACATCCGCGTCGATTGGTTCACGCCCAATGGTCTCAGTACGTGGGGCGATGTACGGCTGTTCATCACCGGAACCGATGGCTACATCGAACTTCGGAAAAATATCGACATCACGGGGCGCGATGGCGACAATCACCTCTTTATGGTCGATCAGAAAGGCGCGCAGTACATTTCCTGCAACGATGTAGCTCTGCCCTTCGGCACGCAATTTCTGGATGACATCCGCAACCGTACCGAAACCGCTGTCACTCAGGAACATGTTTTTCTGGCATCCGAACTAGCACTGAAAGCACAGGCGCAGGCGACGATGCTAAAAACCACGCCTCCCGCCTAAACCATAACTATGGCGAAGGGAACTAACTTCAAGCCCGAATGGCGCGATCTGACCGACCCCGAAACAGGCATTCAGATCAAGCAGCTTACCGACTACAAGGCGCACAGTCATCATCTCTATTTCACCAATCCCGGCTGGTACGATGATGGCAAAAAGCTGTTGTTCGGCTCGGATCGCTGTAATCAGACCAACCTGTTCAGCATTGATCTTGAAAGCGGCGAAATCACGCAGCTTACCGATCTTGACCCGGCGAAAGCCGATTTTCTCTTCGCCAGTCTGAATCCCTGCCGACCGGAAGTCTATTTCTGGCATGAACGCGCGCTGGTCGCACTGGATTTACATACACTGGAAGAACGGCGGCTTTATCAGATACCGGATGGTTATGCCTTTAACATGACCAATGTTTCTGCTGATGGGAAATTTGTCTGCACTGGCATTTACGAGGATTTATCCAGCCGCTTCGCAGTTGACCTGCTGCATGGTTATGTCGGTTTTGAGCAGTATTGGGAAGCCATGCCGCACTCGCAAATCCTGTGCATTTCCACTGATGATGGGTCAACCGATGTAGTCTTTGAGGAAAATTACTGGATCGGGCACGTCAACACATCGCCCAAACTGCCGCACATCATCACCTATTGTCACGAAGGCCCCTGGGATAAAGTCGATCACCGCATCTGGGGGATGAATCTCCAAAACGGGCAAACATGGCATATCCGCCCTTCCGGTGGGGGTGAGCAAGCGGGTCATGAATACTGGTTTGCCGACGGTGAGCATATCGGCTATCACGGACAGTATACCAATGGCGAGGCTTTTTACGGCTGCATCCGCTATGACAATTCCGAGCAGGCTGAAGCGTCTTTCCCCGGTGGTTCGATGCATTTCCACAGCAACGATTTACAATTCATCATCGGTGACGGCGGACGCGATAATCCGCACCTGCTGCTCTGGCGATTTCAGGATGGACATTTCGAAGGCCCACGCCAGATATTGACCCATCACGGCACATTCCAGATTCAGCAGCTTCATGTCCATCCACGCTTCAGCCCGGACGGAAAACACATCCTCTTTACGGCAGATTCGACAGGTTACGGTCAGCTTTACTGGGTCAAGACCCCCGATTTCGAGTTGCTTCCCGAAATAAAGCGGTGATGAATGTCACGGCTGCAACGGTATTTCTGACTACCCCCCAAAACACATAAAAGCATTATGATTTTCACTAAACTATGCACAGTGAACCTTCTTGTGGGCATAAAGCAAACCCCATACTCACTGCTTCATAATCTACGTGTTTTGGGCTGCTCGCACTAAAGTAGCTATAATTTACACACTTCACAATTTCGTCGGCTATCACCGGGAAGTAACTCTACGCATGTTGCACAAAACTTCTTTACTCAAAAACAGAGCAGCGCTTTTCTATGGCTTAATGGGCATTCTTCTTCTCCTGACCGCTTGCGGTGGACTGGCGGGTGAACCCCGTATCGTCGCCACTATTCCGCCTGCGACAGTGATTGCCGATGTGGGCGTTCCAGTAAGTTCACCGGATGTCGCCGCAGGGGCACAAATATTTGCTGCCCAATGCACCCGCTGTCACGGCGCGAACGGTAAAGGTGACGGCCAATTTGTTCTGAGTGGGCAAATCGCCATCCCGCCGCACGATTTTACCGACGCAGCTACCGCTAAGGACCAATCGCCGAGCGAGTGGTTTACAACCATCACCAATGGTCGTCTTGATAATTTCATGCCGCCCTGGAAAGACGCACTAAGCGAAACAGAACGCTGGCAAGTTGCGCTGTATACCTACACATTGAACTACAGAGCTGATCAACTTGACCAGGGCAAAGCGATATGGGAAGCCAATTGTACTGAATGTCATGGCACAACTGGCGCTGGAGATGGCCCAAAAGCCAGCCAACTCAGCAAACCTGCCGGTGATCTTACGCAGCCCGACGCATTGATTGGGCAAAGCGATAGCGCCTTATTTGACCTCATCACACAGGGCAAAGGCGATGCGATGCCTGCCTATGCCGATAAACTGGATGAAACCCAGCGCTGGCGGGTCACCCAATATATGCGGACACTCACGCTTGCCAATGCCAATGCCATCGGTCAAACGGTCACGGTTGCGGAACCTGCTGCTACTCCGGAACCTGCTGCCACCCCAGAAGTACAAGTTGCCGCCGCTGCATCAGTGCAGGGAACGATTAGCGGTAAGATCAGCAATGGCACACAGGGCGGCACCTTATCGCCCGACCTGCCCGTCATCCTTTATATCGTTGATAACCAGTTCAACCAGGAAACAAAGCAAACTACAGCAGCCAGCGATGGCACTTACAACTTCCCGGATGTGCCGATTCAATCGGATCGCGCCTACGTGGTCACAACAACCTACGATAATCATATCTTCGGCAGCAGCATGGTCACGGGCGATCCCTCAAAACCTGCCGTAGACCTGCCCATAACCGTCTATGAAACAACCGACGATGCTTCGGTCATCACAGTCAGTGATTTAATCGCGGAGATCAGTGCATCGGCCACCAGCCTTCAAGTCACCCAGATCATGAATTTCCACAACACATCTGATCGGGCTTTCTCGAAGAGTCAGTCGTCGGATGGCAATCACTTTACATCATTGGTTATCACCTTACCGGCAGGAGCAACCTATCAGAGTTCATCAGACACCACCAACCAGAGCTATCTGGTATCGTCCGATGGTCGCACGCTGCTGGACACACGCCCGGTGCTGCCCAATGAAGACCACATCGTCCATATCAGCTATACACTGCCCTTCAATGGCAGCATGGATATGCAGATTCCGATGGATTACGCCTTCGACGGCTCGATTCAAATGCTGCTCGCACCGGAAACACTGAATATTACTTCGTCACAGTTAACAGCGCTTGGTCAACAGAATATGGGTGGGACGAATTATAACGGGTACAGCGCAACGCTGACGCTGGCCGCTGGGTCAAGCCTGAATTATTCCATATCTGGCGCGCAGGCAGCGAGTACGGATTCAGGCAGTCCCTTCTCCGGTAATGTGCTGGCGTATGTCTTCATCGGGCTGGGCAGCGTAGCCATTCTGGGAGCCGCAGCGCTGTATTTCTATGATCGCCGCCACCCTTCACAGGCAGCCAACAACCAACAGATCATCGACATGCTGGTCGAACAAATCGCTAATTTGGACGATCTGAACCAAAAGAAGCAGATTGATGCAAAAGCCTACCAGCAGCAACGCGCGCGTCTGAAAGAAAAGCTGGCGAAAATAATAGATAAGAAATAGGCTGAGGCGATCAGCACAACGAAACTACCACAAGCAAGTTCATCGAATCCATTGAAAATAAAAGGCGGGCACATACCCGCCTTTTACCTATTTAGGCAAAGTGACAGAATAAATTCAAACCATTTTCGTATTATAATTAAAGATAACGATATTAATTCAGGGGAAAAGATCAACGCACAGCAAAAATATCAATTGTATGGCGGATCAATACATTACAAATGTCACTTGTGGCTGAAGCCGCCTAAAAATATCCTTTTGGAAGAAATGGTCATTATGATCGTTTTAGTTGATCCGGAATGAGCACACAATACTGGAAACTAAGATGAGGGGAAAAAGATGCGATTTATTAACAGAATTTTCTTTCCGTCGGGTGTGGTCAACTGGCGCTCAAGGCTGCCCTGGATAGTCGGTGGGCTGGGTGTCATCATTATCCTGCTGGCAATACCCCCTGCCTGGGAATACTCGAACAGCCCCGCCTTTTGTGGCACAACCTGCCACACCATGCCCCCGGAGTATTCGACCTATCAGGTTTCTCCTCATGCGCGGGTATTGTGCGTGGATTGCCATATTGGTCGTGACCTGCTGATTGTGCAGGCGACGCGCAAAGTTGGTCACTTACGTCTGGTGGCAGCTACTATCCTGGACAACTACGAATTACCCA
Organism: Aggregatilineales bacterium; assembly: GCA_044226645.1. Lineage (GTDB taxonomy): Bacteria > Chloroflexota > Anaerolineae > Aggregatilineales > Phototrophicaceae > CFX2. Next base: position 2,019 of record JBGAGR010000321.1, on the reverse strand, counting down.
TCATGGTATCGGATATGCGCCCTGCGCGCGAAACCTGCGAGCAGTGCCATTTCCCGGAAAAATTCTCGGATGACAGCCTGCGGGTCATCAATATGTTTTCCAATGACCGGAATAACACTCCCTATGACATCTATCTGTTGATGCATACTGGAGGCGGAAGTCAGCGTCAGGGATTAGCAAAGGGCATTCACTGGCACACTGAAAGCAAAGTCTCTTTTATCGCGACTGACAAAAGTGAGCAGGAAATCCCCTGGGTTCGCGTGGAGAACCCGGATGGAACGGTTCAAGAATACAATGCCATCAACTCGCCGATTGACACTCAGAATTTGGGTCAGTACAAGATTCAGGAGATGGACTGCATCACCTGCCATAATCGCGTCGCCCACGACATCGAATCACCGGAAACAGCAGTGGACAACGCGCTGTACCAGGGTGATATATCGGTTTCGATCCCCTTCATCCGCGCCCGCGCGGTAGAGCTGTTGACAGCGGTCACGAACGAAACAGCGGACGAAGCTAAACAATCGTTCGCCTCACTTGACCAGTATTATCGAGACAACTATAGCGATTTCTATTCTCAGGGTAAAGAAGACGTTCAAAAAACCATTGATCTGCTTGACTACTTATACAAGGAAAGTAATTACCCCGAACAAGACCTGACCTGGGCAACCCATCCGAATAACGTCGGACATTTGAACTCGCCCGGCTGCTTCCGCTGTCACGATGGGCAGCACTTCAGCAGTGATGGTCAGGTCATTCGTATGGAGTGCAACCTGTGTCATTCTATACCATTGGTTTCCAAAGCAGGTGAAATTGAGCCGCTGCTGCGGGTTGCTACCGGGATTGAGCCATCTACGCACCTTGACCCAAGCTGGATCAGCCGCCATCACAACGCTTTTGATGCCACCTGTTCGAACTGCCACACAACGAGCAATCCGGGTGGTACAGATAACAGCAGCTTCTGTTCCAACAGCGGCTGTCACGGCATCAACTGGCGCTACGCAGGCTTCGACGCTCCTGGACTATCAACCTTATTAGGGATTTACCAGTATACGCCAGAACCGCTGCTGGAAGACTTTACGGGTGATCCGACCTATAAAGTATTGCAGCCGATGTTCGTCCAGGTCTGCGGTGGATGTCACGGCCCGGTTCCGACCAAAGGGCTGCGCCTGACTGATTATGCCAGCGCGTTAAAGGGCAGCGAAAACGGCGCAGTTATCGTACCGGGCTCGCCTGATCAGAGCCGCATCATTGCAGTGCTGTCGGAGGGACACTTTGCCAGCCTGACAAATCACCAAATGGAACTGCTCACCCAATGGATTAGCAACGGTGCGCCGGAAGGGTAGCACAAGGGTCTACAGGTAAAACGAATTTGTAGGTCATCGTTAGCTATCGCCTGAAGGGCGAAATAATGAAGAAAAAAATCGAGGTTCATAATCATGAACCTCGATTTCATTTACTTGCCGTTTAGGACGCTGGGGGTTCTTTCAACCATGTCCACAAATGCAGGAGATAGGAGTCGGGGATTTCGCCAGCGCTGAAGGCAGGCATCTTATCACCTTCGCCGTTACGCACCTGAACAAAAAAATCATCGAAGGTCAGATCAGTTCCCCGTAAGGCTGGCGCTTTCGGACTGCCAGTTGCATCCTCACCGTGACAGAAACCACAGCGCAGCGTCGGCCAGACGGCCTTCCCGATTCCAGCATCACCAGCCGAAGCGGTTACCTGCGGCGCATAGACGATCACATCGCCGGCAGGCACAGTCTGAATCGCCGTATTTTCAAACGAAACAAACCAGATCAATCCAGCCGTCAGGATAATCGTCATCACCACCGCATACGGCCAGAAACGACGTTTGCGTTTCGCGATAATTTCCGGTGGCACAGTTACCGCTACGTGACCTTCTTCAATCGCGCTTAGCTCCTCAGCATGTTCCTCCTGCATCGCTTCTCTCGACAATTTGCCGGTGAACATACTGCGGTTAAATCGCTTAATGTGGACATTGTACATATGCCAGGT
>JBGAGR010000320.1:0-8130 GCA_044226645.1 Aggregatilineales bacterium | reverse complement strand
GGCGTGGGGGGACGGGGGCCAACGAGACTCATTTGTCCACTTATCACATTGATGATATTGGGTAGTTCGTCCAGACTGAGGGTTCGAATGATGCTCCCGACACGGGTGATGCGCGGGTCGTTTTTAATTTTGGGGTGGCGGGGGTCTTCGCCAGAATCTTTTACCAATTGATCGCGCAAATCATCGGCGTTGGGAATCATGCTGCGGAACTTGACCATATTGAAAGGTTTGCCCTTCAGGCCAATGCGCTGCTGGGTATAAAAAATTGCTCCCGGCCCTTCCATACGGATGGCGATTGCCACTAGCAGAAAGATGATTAAGAGCACGGGCGAGGCCAACAAAATCAGGCAGAGATCAATAATGCGTTTGAGGACACGGTTGTGATTTTGCAGGAGGACATCATCGTTGGCGCGCAGGAGGGGAATACCGTCGAGGTCTTCAACCTGCACCTGACGTAAGTTCAACTGGAAAACATCGGGGACGACACGCACTTCGATACCGATGCGACGGCAAACCTGTGCCAATTCGAGGATACGGTCATGCTGTGCCCAGGGTAAGGTGATGATGACCAGATCGACAAAGTGGTTACGGATGGTTTTGCCTAGATTCTTGGTTCCACCCAGACCTTTGACGCGACCCAGATCGACACTGGCGCGTTCAGGATCATCATCGACATAACCAACGGGCTGATAACCGAGTTCGCTGCGGGCGATCATGGTGCGCAAAACTGAGCGGCCTACATCACCCCCACCAATAACCAGCACGCGCTGAACGCCATAGCCTTTGTTACGCAGATAGGCCTGAACGATGCGCCGAGCAGCGCGTACCAGGGAGAGCATGACAATGATGATGACAGCGGCGTAAACCAGCATCAAGCGGCTGAAAACCAGCGGCTGAAAGAGAAAATATAAGCCTAATACAACGACGGTGGAGCTGGTGACACCATTGATGACGGCATAGATTTCTTCCAGCCAGGAGCGTCCACGATTACTTTTGTAGAGGCCGCTGGCGCGATAATTCAGATAAAGCAAGGCAGCGAAAACGGCGGTATAGGGTAGATAGGGTGCGAAGGGCGCACGGTTCGGGTCAAAGACCGGGCGAATCAACTGCAATTCGTAACGGGCATAATAGGCAATAGCAAAGGCAATAAACACCAGTGCTGCATCCAGTAGTGGGTAGAAGCCTCTGGGCATGTAGAATTGTTTGCGAATGGGTGGTGAACCGAGTTTCTCGCCGTTCATTTCGTTTGAATGGTTAACTTTCCTGATAACACTTATGGATAATCTGAAATAAATTGGTCTGATTTAAGACGGACGCGATATATCGTGTCCCTACAAAATGCAGCTCGTTTTATTTTATCCATCAACACCATCTGCCTCTTTCAGGCCAGCGCGCGTCGGTAACTGGCGATGGTTTGCTGCGCGGCTGCCTGCCAGCTAAATTTTTTGGCTTCTTCCAAACCCTTGTGCGATGCTTCTGAGTGCCAATCGGTATCACTACTGACACGGCGCAGAGCATCTGTCCAGGCTGAAACATCTTGCGGCGGTAAACATAAACCGGCGGAACCCGCTACTTCGGGGAGTGATGATGCATTCGAGGTCATAACCGGTGTGCCGCAGGCCATCGCTTCCAATACAGGTATTCCAAATCCCTCAAAAATGGAAGGATAAATGAATACTTCCGCGCTATTATACCAGAGCGGCAGTTCTTCAAGGGAGAGATACCCCGGCAACCGCACTTCGTCTTTCAGATTATAACGTTCAATGGCGGAAAAAATAGCGTCATATCCCCAGCCTTTGCCGCCCCCCAGTATCAATGGTAAGCGTTCGGATTTGGGCAGTGCGGCGTAGGCTTCCAGCAGCATGGGGAGATTTTTGCGCGGTTCGAGTGTGCCGACGAAAAGCCAGAAGCGTTCCGGCAAATTATGACGGGTGCGAAATTCGGCTATGTCCTGCGCCGGTAGGGGATGATAAGCGACGGAGTCATAACCGGGAAGGGCTATGTCGATATTTTCGGGTGGGATGCCGAAGGAGGATGTCACATCGCGGGCGGTACTTCGCGAAATGGCGATGATACGACGGGCGCGGCGGCAGGATAGGGCAGTGAACAGGCGCAGATAGAGGCGACGGGCAGTGGTTAGCACCTGAGGATAATGGATGAAGCTGAGATCATAGACGGTAATTACGCTTGGTTTAGTGAGTAAGAGCGGCGAGGCAAAAGCCATGCCGTGATAGAGATCAAATTCACCTAACTGAGCCGGCTGTGCGAACTGCTCCCAGAGGATGCGACGCAAGGGAGATTCAGTATCGAGTTGTGAACGCCGCATGGTGATGCCATCGAAGGTCATTTGATTGGCTGCGGCGACCATTGCCGTAAAACGCCAATCACCGGGGGCAGCGGCAGCAAGATGCGCCAGTGTGTGATAGATGTAGCCATGAATTCCGGCGGAGCGGTAGCCTGCTTTGCCAGAAAGCAGATGGGCATTTAAACCAATGTGAGTCAAAATCGTTTCCTGCTTCCATTGCGGTTTATTACGGGCTATTGTAATGTAAGCGGGATGTTTTGCCGAGAAACTGATAGCAGGGTTACATGGAACCAATTTCCCTTAACAATGTCGCACAACTTCATGAGGTCGCACAGGGACGGCGCGGCTGGATTAGTGAAGTGAAATGGTCACCGAACGGACGGGCATTGGCGGTTGCCAGCGCACAGGGAATTACGCTGCATGACGCGGCTACGCTGAATGTTCTGGCGGTGTTGGATGGTCACACAGGGCCGGTAAAGAGTGTTGCCATCAACCGGGATGGAACGATGGTGGTTTCAGGCAGTGCTGATACGACGGTACGATTGTGGAATTTACGAGCGAATGGGCAGCAGACGATTCTAAAAGGGCATACCGATTTGGTAGATGCGGTAGCGCTGAGTCGCGATGGGAAATGGGTCGTCTCTGGTGGGGCTGACCGTATAGTGAGGATATGGGATGCTGTGAGCGGACACACAGCGACAATCCTGCATGGACACACTGAAGAAGTGAGCAGCGTGGTGTATTTAACCCCAAAAACATCATCTGCAAATGAAGGGGAGCCTACCGGTCAGGTGGCTTCTGCGAGCTGGGATAATACGATTCGGTTATGGGATGCGGCATCAGGCGGATGTCAAGCGGTTTTAGCGCATGATGATTGGGTGCGGCATATCAGTGTGAGCCGGGATGGAGAAATGCTGGTTTCATCAAGCCGGGATATGAGTGTGCGCATCTGGGATGTGGCGAGTGGTAAGGAACGGATGCTGATTCAGGCGCACATTGGCGGGGCAGACTGCGCGGTTTTCAGCCCGGATGGTACGCTGCTGGCGAGTTCTGGACGGGATAAGGCCGTGAAATTTTGGAATGCGGCAAATGGCAAACTGCTGCACAGCATACAGGTTCATAGTAAGCCGGTTCTGACGCTGGCATTTAGCCCGGACGGTACCCGCCTGGCGACGGGCAGTGGCGATAACACAGTACGTATCTGGCAAGTTTAAGTGTTTTATGAGAAGTCTAAGGTTCGGATTCGTGCCAATAGATGAGCATTTGCTCACGGGCATGTTGGTACATGGCGGTTTCGACATCGGTGAGGGTTTGCGGCAGGATGTTTTCCCACAAGTCGTGCTGCATGGTTTCAGACGAATCGAGAATCGCGCGGAGTTCGTCGGCAGTGCGGTTAATGCGTCCGCCAAAAACCTCTAACGTCTGACTGACACCGCCGGGTTTGATCTGTTCCCCAACAAAATCACGCCAATCGCATAGGATGGTATCCGTGAGAAAGTCTGTCCAGTTTGCCGGGCAGGCTTTTTGCAGGGTCGGATACTGCCAGGGCAACAGGCGACTGCAATCGCGCTCATCCATGTAAATCAGCAAAATGTGGAGCATGAGAAATCGCTGGGGACGGGGTGCCCATTCACGAACCGCGAAATGTGGCCCCAGCATGTTCAGCGTCCAGATTTCATCCATTGTGAGATGGGCGACATAGCCCGCCAAGAAAGCACGCTGGGCTGGACTGGCAGCGGGATGTAAAGCGGGATGTAGGCGCATCATGACGCGCCAGGGGTGTTCGTGAATGCCATGTGTGTAATCGTAGAAGTGGGTATCTTCGCGGCGAATGTCGGCTCCAGTGCGGGCATCGGCAGCAATATTGCCAAGCAGAAAAGCTGGTTTTTCTGCGGCGAGGGCTGCCCGCATCGCAGGGGGTATCTGATCGTCATCCAGCAAGCGCTGGGCGGTCTCAAGGTGGGTAAAGGGTGTTGGCATAGCCTGATTTTAGCTCATGAAAATAGGACAGAGTAATTTTACCCGATTGTGATGAAAATCACCTGCGTGGAATGATTAACACGGTTGAAGATCAATTTAACTTGTGTTAAACTTAAATTATTGTTGTCGGAACATCATGTTACGAGGTGTAAATTTATGGCGACCGCTGTTGCAACACAAACTTCTCCACAAGAACAAGAGACTGAAGCAAGTTTAAGTGTTTTATGAGAAGTCTAAGGTTCGGATTCGTGCCAATAGATGAGCATTTGCTCACGGGCATGTTGGTACATGGCGGTTTCGACATCGGTGAGGGTTTGCGGCAGGATGTTTTCCCACAGATCGTGCTGCATGGTTTCAGACGAATCGAGAATCGCGCGGAGTTCGTCGGCAGTGCGGTTAATGCGTCCGCCAAAAACCTCTAACGTCTGACTGACACCGCCGGGTTTGATCTGTTCCCCAACAAAATCACGCCAATCGCATAGGATGGTATCCGTGAGAAAGTCTGTCCAGTTTGCCGGGCAGGCTTTTTGCAGGGTCGGATACTGCCAGGGCAACAAGCGACTGCAATCGCGCTCATCCATGTAAATCAGCAAAATGTGGAGCATGAGAAATCGCTGGGGACGGGGTGCCCATTCACGAACCGCGAAATGTGGCCCCAGCATGTTCAGCGTCCAGATTTCATCCATTGTGAGATGGGCGACATAGCCCGCCAAGAAAGCACGCTGGGCTGGACTGGCAGCGGGATGTAAAGCGGGATGGAGGCGCATCATGACGCGCCAGGGGTGTTCGTGAATGCCATGTGTGTAATCGTAGAAGTGGGTATCTTCGCGGCGAATGTCGGCTCCAGTGCGGGCATCGGCAGCAATATTGCCAAGCAGAAAAGCGGGTTTTTCTGCGGCGAGGGCTGCCCGAATTGCAGCGGGTATGTGATCGTCATCCAGCAAGCGCTGGGCGGCCTCAAGGTGGGTAAAGGGTGTTGGCATAGCCTGATTTTAGCTCATGAAAATAGGACAGAGTAATTTTACCCGATTGTGATGAAAATCACCTGCACAGGCCGCGTCGGATACCACGCTGGCACGCATTATCAAGATGGTGGAGGAAGCGCAGGACTCGAAAGCGCCTACCGAGCGTTTTCTGGATAAGTTCGAGCAGTATTATGCGATGACCATCATCGGGGCAACCCTGTTGTTTATTATTGTCCCGCCTGCGCTGGGATTAACTGAATTTCAAAGCAACTTTTATCGGGCGATGGTGCTGATGACGGTGGCTTCGCCGTGTGCGTTGATTATCAGCGTTCCAGCATCGTTCATTTCCGCGATTGCGGCTGGGGCGCGCAAAGGCGTGTTGTTCAAAGGTGGCGCGTATCTGGAGGGCATGGCGGCGGTAAAAGCGATTGCATTCGATAAGACGGGAACGCTGACGAAGGGTAAACCCGCTGTAACTGATCTGATTTCATGCTGTGAACTGTGTGAGGATGATCTGCTTGCGGTAGCAGCGGCAGTGGAAGCCCGTTCGGAACATCCGTTGGCAAAGGCGATTACCCGCGCCGCGGAAGAACGCGGTATCGCGATTGGAGCCGTCGAGGATTTTGAGGCTAAGCCGGGAATGGGGATTGTCTCGAAAGTCGATGGACGTGTCGTGCGTCTGGGGAATATCAAATACCTGGAAGAGAAGAATCCGCTGCCAGAGCATTTGGTCGAAACCTATGATCGATTGGAAGATGAAGGCAAGACCGTAATTGGCGTGGTACGCGAAGGTCAATGTGAAGGCTGCGGCGCATGTAGTGATGCCGTACTCGGTTATGACTGGATGGGTCTGATCGCGATGGCGGACGAGATACGTCCAGAGGCTGTCGGAATCATCCGCGAACTGCATGAGCGCGGGATTGTGCGTGTGGCGATGCTGACTGGCGATAATGAGCGTGTGGCACGGACAGTAGCACATCAACTGGGTGTCGATGCGGTATACGCGGGATTGATGCCGGAAGATAAGGTGAAAGTCATAAAACTGATTGAAGAGGAAGTTGGCCCAGCAGCTATGGTGGGTGACGGCGTGAACGATGCTCCGGCATTAGCGACTGCCAGTGTGGGTATCGCGATGGGTGCGGCGGGAACGGATGTGGCACTTGAAACGGCTGATGTGGTGCTGATGGGCGATCGACTGGAATTGATCCCCTATGCGATTGGTCTGAGCCAGAAAGCGCGGCGCGTGGTGTGGCAAAATATCACCTTCGCGATTGGCGTAATTTGTGTGCTGATTGTCAGTTCCTTCATCGTCAGCCTGCCACTGCCACTCGGTGTGCTGGGACATGAAGGCAGTACGGTGATCGTGGTACTGAACGGGCTGATTTCTCTGCTGTTGTGGCCTGAATTCCAGCGGCAACGGGCAAAAGCGGCGTAATTGCCCTCAGCCCTTGCCCCTCTCCCAACCACTGAGTACAGCTAGGAGAGGGGAAGTAAGGCAACACCGCATCGAAATTAATCGTGTATTGGGCATGGAAAACACCATGCCCTTTTTGTTGGATCAGAGACTACTTGAAAATGGAGTTTTACCCCCATCCCCAACCCTTCCCCCGCAAGCGAGGGAAAGGAGATACCACGAAATCATTCTATGACAGTTTGACCAGTTGATAGCTGAAGCGGAAGGTGTTGTCGGGGTCGTATTTGGCCTTCAGTGCGACCAGACGTTTATAGGTTTCCGGCAGATAGGCATCCTTCGCGCGGGCGGAGGCTTCGTCGCCCGTCATGAAGTTGAGGTAGACGTTACCACGCAGGTATGGCTCCAAATCGGCTTTGAACTGGTGGATATAGGCATTGCTGGCGGCTTTTCCATCCGGCCCAAAGATTGGCCCACCGAGATTGAGATAGAAATTGGCATCACGGTTGCCGACAGCATTGGCATCCGGCGCGACATGGGCGATTGCACCGCCTGCATGGCGAATTTCGGCAAAGACCAGTGGTGATGCGCTGTTAGTAGCATGATGCACCAGCATATCAATGGCATCATCACTCAATTCGTCCGTCAGCCTGCCACTGCCACTCGGTGTGCTGGGACATGAAGGCAGTACGGTGATCGTGGTACTGAACGGGCTGATTTCTCTGCTGTTGTGGCCTGAATTCCAGCGGCAACGGGCAAAAGCGGCGTAATTGCCCTCAGCCCCACTCGCGCTCAGGGGACATTCGTCCCCGTTCGGCTCGCCTCTCCCAACCGCTGAGTACAGCCAGGAGAGGGGAGGTAAGGCAAAACCGCGTCGAAATTAATCATGTATTGGGCATGGAAAGCACCATGCCCTTTTTGTTTGATTAGACCAGTTGGTAGCTGAAGCGGAAGATGTTATCGGGGTCATATTTGGCTTTTAGTGCGACCAGCCGTTTGTAGGTTTCCGGCAGATAGGCATCCTTCGCGCGGGCAGCGGCTTCGTCGCCAGTCATGAAGTTTAAGTAGACATTGCCGCGCAGGTATGGCTGCATATCGGCCTTGAACTGGCGGATATAGGCATTGCTGGCGGATTTTCCATCTGTCCCAAAGATTGGCCCACCGATGTTGAGATAGAAATTAGCATCGCGATTCCCGATGGCATTGGTATCCGGCGCGACATGGGCGATTGCACCGCCTGCATGGCGAATTTCGGCAAAGACCAGTGGTGATGCGCTGTTAGTAGCATGATGCACCAGCATATCAATGGCATCATCACTCAATTCGTCGAGCAGTTCGTTCGAGCCATTGCCGGCTGCGGGGTCAACCGGGTCATTGCTGATGGTGGCGATTTCGGAGAAGGGCAGTTCGCGGAAAGTGCTGCTGACAGGTTGGTGCCAATCGAGCCATTTTTGAACCTGTGTCGCGCC
>JBGAGR010000319.1:0-8634 GCA_044226645.1 Aggregatilineales bacterium | reverse complement strand
CCACTACTGGATTTTTATAGAGATGGAAATCAGACCGAGCAAAAATCTTGAAACAGGAGCCTTGCCAAAGGCAGAGGAGCGCGAGTTGAGAAATTGAAGCTAAGAGGAAATCGTGAACTCTATACAGTCATTATCCCACACCTGCTTGGAATTACAAGGGACAGTTTTCCCACTGCCAATAATGCCCCAATTATCTCAGGATGCCACCCAGCGCTCGGACAAATGCTGCACAGGATTCGTAGGCCTCACCCGGCTCACGCGCTAATGCTTTTGCTATAATCTCGCGTTCACGATCATTTGTGAGCATTCCCAGCGGGAGACGGCCTGTATTTCTGTAAATTTTGTGGTTTTCGAATATCGTTGTCACCCAATTCATACGCTTCAAGATGTCTTTTTCAGTAGGATACAATGTGACAGTATCTTCGAAAATCATGAAACGGCTGCGGATATAGACATATAAAGCTGCTAAGGCGAATTGTGGCTCGGTCTGCATGAAATTCTCTTTGTTTGCGTATAGTCCCACCAGTGATCGTTTCCCCTCATGTTCAACCCGGCTTGACCACATGCGGTTGTTGAAATCCATGTAGTTGTTGTACTGGGACAAACCATAATCCGCGATGATAGGACTATAACCGTTCAACAGCAAATCGCCGGGAGCCAGATCAAAATCTAGTTTTGGTAAATGCTGATGCAGGCTATCGAGGGTAGTGGCGAGACTGGCGAACATTTCCAGCAGCGATTTCTCAGGGGGATTGGCCGCATTTGCCGGAAAACGATCTGTCAGGCGTTCCGGATAATAACGCCGTTTGATCGCAAACGAAATCGTGTCATCATACTCGATAATTTCGTAGCCGAGCAGCGGTGCTAAACCGGGAATCTCAGGCAGCGCCATCAACTGCTCGACATATTTCCCCGGCTGCTGGATAAAATGCTGCTCTAACTCCGCTCGTGTTTCAAACGCGCGTGGAGTGCCGTCATAACCCGTCATCCACTGCTTATCGTGTTTATCGTGTGTGTATACGCCGGGGAGGATACGGAGGACATAACTCTGCCCATCTGCGCCGCGCACCCGCCAGCTTGGGATGTATTGAAGGTCATTAAGCTGGTTCAGCAGCGTGTAACTGCCGATAACTTCGCCTGGTGAAAGCATCAGTTGAATCCTATGTATCTGCCCCGATAACCGCCATACCCTCCATCTCGATCAAGGCTTCTTCCTGGAACAGCGCCATAATCTGAAATAAGGCCATTGTCGGATAGTAATCGCCGAAGTATTTGCGGTGTACTGCGCCCAGCGGCTTGAGTTTTGCGACATAATCATTCTTGTCGCGCACGAAGATATTCAGCTTGACAATATCGGTCATTGTGCCTCCCGACGCTTCGATGACGGCCTTGTGATTGAGCAGCACTTGTTCATACTGCGCCACCAGATCACCGGATATGATATTGCCCTCTGCATCGCTGGCGGTCTGTCCCGCTAAAAAGAGCAGTTGCCCACCCGAAACCAGTATCCCGTGATTGAATCCGCGCGGCTTCGCCAACGATGGAGGATTAACCAATTTTTTCATGCCTGTATTCCATGTTAAGTGCATTCAGACTCCCCTCTCCATTAGGTACGCCGAAATTGGGAGGGGCTGGGGGAGGGGTTAATTGCGGTTAATTTTCTGAAATTATTACAAACCATACACAAACTTTTCACCTGTTTTCACCAGATTATCAGGTAACAATTCGTTATGTTCCATCGAATTTTGGAGTTTGCTTTTGCTTGAAGGCCTCATAAAACGCTCGATGGTCATTGCCCATCATCAATAACGCCTGTGCCTGTGCCTCCGACTCTATCGCCGATGCTAAGTCCATATTCCACTCGTTATTGACCATTCGCTTGGTCATCGACAACGCCAATGTTGGCCCGTTTGCCAGCCGCCCCGCCCATTCATAAGCCGTTTTCATTAACTCATCCGCTGGCACAACCTTATTCACCAGTCCATATTGATTGGCTGTGGTCACATCAATCGTATCGCCGAACATCAGCAGTTCCAGCGCCCGACCTTGCCCGACGATACGTGGCAGCAAATATGCCGCCCCCATATCCGCCCCGGTCAGCCCAACCCGTGTAAACAGGAAGGCAAACTTCGCCTTTTCTGAGGCAATCCGCAGGTCGGATGCCAGCGCAATCACTGCGCCTGCTCCCGCTGCTGTGCCATTAATCGCACTGATAATCGGCTTATCCAGCAGACGCATATTGGCGACCAATGCCCCGGTCATCCGCGTAAATTCCAGATGCGCCCGCATATCCCGCTTGAGCATTTCGCCGATGATGTCTTCTACATCGCCGCCGGAACAAAAGCCCTTGCCTTCGCCTGTGATGACGATCACTTTCACGCTGTCGTCATAGCGCAGGGCTTCCATCAAATCGCGTAGCTGCGCATAAATTTCCAGCGTCAACGCATTCAGCACTTCAGGCCGATTCAGTGTAATTGTGGCAATGCTGTCTTCTATTTTGTAAAGAAAATCGTAGGTCAAAAGAAAAACTCCAATATAGTTATTGGTAAAAATTGCCCTTAAAACATCACTGCGCCGCCATCGACATTGATCGCTTGCCCGTTGATACCCCGTGCTGCCTCACTCGCCAGATAGATGGTTAAGGCTGCCACTTCATCGGCTTCGATCAGGCGGTTTTGAGGACTCGATTGTGCCAAATATTCACGCGCTTTTTCGGCGCTCATGCCCGTCCGGCTGACCATGTTTTCGATATTGCCATCGGTCATCGGTGTATCGACATAACCGGGACAAATCGCATTTACAGTAATGCCATCTTTCACCAATTCTGCCGCCAGCGCCCGTGTTAAGCCGAGTACACCGTGCTTGGTTGCTGTATACGCCACTAAATATCGTGCGCCCACCTTCGAAGCAATCGACGCGATGTTGATAATCCGCCCCCATTTCGCCTGTACCATCCCCGGCGCAAAGGCTTTGGTGACGTAATACACGCTGTTCAGGTTAATCGCGATCATCTCATGCCATAGTGCATCAGAATGCGTCAAAAATTTCGCGCTTTTGCCACTTCCAGCATTGTTCACCAGAATATCAATCGTCCCAAACGACGCGCTGACTTCCTCCGCCATATGCGTTACCTGTGCCGGATCGGTCACATCGCACACAAAAGCAAGGCTGTTCCGTCCGAGATTTTTGATCTCATCCGCCACACGATCAATTTCATCTTTGCTTCGTGCTGTCACCACCACATCCGCGCCTGAATCTGCCAGTGCTAAGGCAATATTGCGTCCGATGCCGCGTCCCGCACCCGTCACCAATGCTCGTCGTTCGTTCAAATCATTCATATGTTTTCTCTGCTTTAGAGCCTCAGTGAATTGGACTCAATATACACAAATCTGTGCTGCCACCAGCCAAAAGGGTATTAATCTGGTTGGATGTGGTAATCCCGCCGCCTGTAAGCTGCATCATGCCCGTGTCGTTTTTTACCAATTCAGCGTATTTCGAGAGGAAATTCGCGCCATAGGTCGGATGATCGTCCGGTGTGGTTTGTCCCGCCAGCAGATACACCATATCGCAGCCCTGTTCCTTCAGCTTATTGACTGTCTCTGTCGCATCCTCAATCGTAGTCCCGCCTGTCTGCCAGTCATCGGCATTCAACGCCACCACCAGCGGCTTCGACCAGACCGCCTGTACTGATTTCATGACCTCCAACGGAAAACGCAGTCGATTGTTCAGCGCCCCACCATATTCATCGGTTCGCTGATTGGTCAGTGGCGAAAGAAAACTAGCCAATAAATATCCATGCGCCATATTCAGCATCAACAGATCGAATCCGGCTGCATCAGCTCGTTTTGCCGCGTTCACAAAATCGGCACAAACCTGCTCCATATCAGCCTGTTCCATCGCTTTCGGCGTTTGATTCTGTGACGAATAGGGCAGTGCCGATGGCGCTATCAATGACCAGTTGCCTTTACGCAATGGCTTATCCAATCCATACTGACGCGGACGGGTCGAACCACGCCGACCTGCATGAGAAAGCTGTAGACCGATTTTAACGCCCGTTTGATGAACCCCTTCAACCAGTTTTGTCCATACCGCCTGCTGCTGGTCATTGTAGATGCCATTGCATCCCGGTGTAATTCCGTCCCTCCACGGAAATCGCTATAGGTTCAGTCAATAGCATTGCAGCGCCGCTCTGTGCCTGCTGCATCGCCTGACCGACGTAATTTTCATTGGGCAGCCCATCCTGTGCCGAATAATCCGTCGTTATTGATAGCACCGCCCGATTTGTAAGCATCATCTCGCGTACTTTTAATCCAGTATGCATCGGCGGCAGCGCAACTTGTAGGGGCACAGCACGGCTGTGACCTCCTGCCGCTGAAGACTGTCGGCTGAACCATCGTTCTACCTTATCGACAAAATAGGGGTCACGCAGCCGCAGATTGTCGTAGTTCAAGCGCCCACTACGTGTCAGCAAATGAAATGCAAACTGCGTCGGTTCGAGATGCTTGTAACGTTTCAATGTCTCAAAATAGGTCTGGCTTTCCTCGGCGGACTGCTGAATATTTTCGACACGCGGACGACGATCCAGTTCATAGGCCTTGATAGCGGCTTTCACATTCTCGCCATGCAGTTCAAATGCATTCGATAGCAATCGCATCCTCCATCGCCAGCTTTGTGCCGGAACCAATTGAGAAATGGGCTGTATGGGCCGCATCGCCCAGCAGCACGATATTCCCATGACCCCAGGTTTTGTTTTTGACCTCGATGAAATTCACCCAGGTTGATTTGTTGGACATCAACGACTGTCCGCTCAAATCCTCAGCAAATAACTTTTCGCAGTAAGCGATGCTGGCGGCTTCGTTGAGCGGATCAAGCCCTGTCTTGAGCCATGTTTCCTCATCACACTCGACGATAAAGGTGCAGGTATTGCCATCAAACGGATACACATGGGCCTGAAACAGCCCATGCTCATTTTCCTTGATGATGAAGGTGAACGAATCGAAAACCTGATGTGTGCCGAACCAGATATAACGCGCTTTGCCGACCCGCAGACTCGGTTTGAAAACATCAGCATAAGTTTTGCGAATCGCGCTGTTGATGCCATCGACTGCGATGACCAAATCGTAATTCGCGAAACTGGAAAAATCGCTCAGTTCGGTCTGGAACTGCATGTTCACGCCTAATGCCGCCGCTCGTTCCGCTAGAATATCTNAATCTGTAGACCGATTTTAACGCCCGTTTGATGAACCCCTTCAACCAGTTTTGTCCATGCTGCCTGCTGTTGATCGTTATAAATCCCATTGCATCCGGGTGTAATTCGTGCCTCCACCGAAATCGCTATAGGTTCAGTCAATAGCATTGCAGCGCCGCTCTGTGCCTGCTGCATCGCCTGACCGACGTAATTTTCATTGGGCAGCCCATCCTGTGCCGAATAATCCGTCGTTATTGATAGCACCGCCCGATTTGTAAGCATCATCTCGCGTACTTTTAATCCAGTATGCATCGGCGGCAGCGCAACTTGTAGGGGCACAGCACGGCTGTGACCTCCTGCCGCTGAAGACTGTCGGCTGAACCATCGTTCCACCTTATCAACAAAATAGGGGTCACGCAGCCGCAGATTGTCATAATTCAGTCGTCCACTGCGCGTCAGCAGATGAAATGCAAATTGCGTTGGCTCAAGGTGCTTATAGCGCCTCAGAGTCTCAAAATACGTCTGGCTTTCCTCGGCGGACTGCTGGATATTTTCGACACGCGGACGACGATCCAGTTCATAGGCTTTAATGGCGGCTTTCACATTCTCGCCATGCAGTTCAAATGCATTCGATAGGGCAATCGCATCCTCCATCGCCAGCTTTGTGCCGGAACCAATCGAGAAATGTGCCGTATGAGCCGCATCACCCAGCAGCACGATATTCCCATGTCCCCAGGTTTTGTTTTTGACCTCGATGAAGTTAACCCAGGTCGATTTGTTAGACATTAACGGCTGTCCGTTCAAATCCTCGGCAAACAGCTTCTCGCAGTAAGCGATGTTGGCGGCTTCGTTCAGCGGATCAAGCCCGGTGTTGAGCCATGTCGCCTCATCACACTCGACGATAAAGGTGCAGGTATTCCCATCAAATGGATAGACATGCGCCTGAAACAGCCCATGCTCATTTTCCTTGATGATGAAGGTGAACGAATCGAAAACCTGATGTGTCCCAAACCAGATATACCGTGCCCTGCCGACTCGCAGACTCGGCTTGAAAACATCGGCATAAGTTTTGCGAATCGCGCTGTTGATGCCATCGACTGCGATGACCAAATCGTAATTCGCGAAACTGGAAAAATCGCTCAGTTCGGTCTGGAACTGCATGTTCACGCCTAATGCCGCCGCTCGTTCCGCTAGAATATCGAGCAGTTTACGCCGTGACATCCCCGCGAAAGTATTCCCGCCGCAGCGCAGCACTTCGCCACGAAAGCGCACATCAATCGGATCCCAGATTACGAATTGATCGGTGATGTCCTTATACGTTGGATAATCCGCCTCGCGGAAAGCAGTCAGTGTCAGGCTGGAAAAAACCACGCCCCAGCCATAAGTTGCCCCGGCAGGATTGCGCTCGACCAGTGTGATTTCATTAGCTGGATTCAACTTTTTCAGCAGTAAGCTGGCGTATAAGCCACCGGGGCCACCGCCAACAGTCAGAATCTTCATAGCGATTGTCCTAAGCAAAAATGGTTGTGATGCAACTTATCGCCCTAAAAAGCCGCCATCCACCGGGATGACCGCGCCTGTCACATAATTCGATGCATCCGAAGCCAGAAAAACGGCGATGCCCTTCAAATCATCCGGTTTTCCCCATCGTCCCATCGGAATCCGCGCCAGCAGTTTTCCGCCCTCGACAGGATCGGTCAGCAGTTCATCATTTAAATCGGTATGGATATAACCCGGCGCAATCGCGTTGACCGTCACACCGCGCCCTGACCATTCATTGGATAGTGCTTTCGTCATTTGGGCGATGCCCCCCTTGGATGCGGCATAGGCTGGAATACGCGATCCGCCGATGAAGCTGGTCAGCGAAGCCGTGTTGATGATTTTCCCGCCGCCGTGTTTTAGCATATGCTGTCCGGCAAGCTGATTCAGTACGAAGGCCGATGTTAAATTGACTTCGAGGACAAGACTCCAATCCTCAACCGGGAATTGCTCGGCATCATGCCTTCGGACAATACCATGATTAATGAAAATGACATCCAATCCGCCGAGTTTTTCCAGTGATTCATTAAATAAGCGCTGAATATCCTCGCGTTTGGATAAATCGGCCTGAATCGGGATGACCCTGCGTCCCGGCTGACCGGATAGCTCATCGGCTGTTTTGAAGACTCCCTCGCCAGCGCCGTTAATGACAACATCCGCGCCAGCTTCGAGCAGCCCTTCCGCCAGCGCCCGACCAATCCCTCGGCTGCTGCCCGTGACGACGGCTCGTTTACCTGTTAAATCGAATAAATTCACTCATTTCCCTTTTGATTTCTAGTCAGGCAATTGGGGAACATCTGTATCAACACAGACAACACGTAAGCCTATAGGATCACCCATATCGTTGATTATGTTTGTTGAAAACCGCCCCGCTGAACGACATTGAGTGCTTAGGCTGTTGTAGCTCCCACCGCGAATCATTTTTAAAGCATTATATGAGTTGTCGTACATAATCACTGGATCAATTAGGGCATTTGGTTGCTGTACGTAACTATAGTAGTTATCTAAACACCATTCATCAACATTGCCGTAAAGATCGTAGAGTCCCCACTGATTCGGGGATTTCTGACCCACTACACAAACATCCTTACTGTTTTCGAGGTACCAAGCATGTTCTTTTAACTGCTTAACGTCATTTCCAAAATACCAGGTGGTGGTTGTTCCCGCTCGGCAGGCATATTCCCATTGAGCTTCAGTTGGCAAATCAATATGCTGCCCTTCAGTTAGAATACCTTGTCCTTGGAAATTAACCGTGAGTTTTTCACAGAATTTTCTTGCATCTAACCATGTCATGCTTGCGGCTGGTGTTCCGTTTCGCGGTTTATAGAAGTTAGGCTCTTTCATGAAGACAAGCCACTGTTCGCAGGTAATCGGGGTCGTGCCAATCCAGAAACTTTTGGTCAGCTTTACTCGGCGTTGTATTTTCTCGTCATCAGTATCTACTGCTATGTCGTCTTTTGGACTTCCCATTGTGAACTCGCCAGCAGGACACCAAATCATGGAAAGGCTGACCTTTTCGTTGATGGATAAGGTAACTGATTCGCCAGCCTTGCGGTTTGGATTGCTGTCGATTTGGTTCATAGGACTTCAGCCAGACGATCCAATTCATTGCCATCAGCAGCGGTTGGGAACAGCACCAGTTCATCACAGCCAGCTTCAGCGTATCCGCGCACAAATGCCGCTACTTGCTGCGGTGTGGTCAGCAGTCCTTCCGCGATGCGTTCCGCGAATGGTCCGGTGAAGGCGTAATAATCGCGCAGATAATCTCGTCCCGCTTCGATATGTTCGCTGCCGAGCGCGAAATACCCCATTCCCCACAGGCGCGGCTGTCCGGGTCGTCCGGCATCAATCCACGCGGCACGGGCTTTTTCAGCCGCTCCGGCAAAAGTACGCGGCGGACCACCCCC
>JBGAGR010000318.1:0-8343 GCA_044226645.1 Aggregatilineales bacterium | reverse complement strand
AATACAAATTGATTCGTTATTAGCCGTAAAAGTAAAAGGAATGCCTGTTTTGAGACAATATACCCGCTGATAGGCATCAATTGGGAAAATCGGTTCAGCGGTTTGCTGTTCGCGCACATCTAGCCATGCATGATCTTCGTGATTACCGCGCACGAAAATCAGCGGGAAGCTGGTCTTCGCTAACGTGCTGGCAACGACCTCATTATATTGAGCAAAGTCTGTCGCAAAGCCTAACTCGCTGGGGTCTTCCTCCGCATGACGAATAGTGGCTTTATCCAATTTCGAAAGCTCAGGGAAAACCCCCAAATCGCCTGCTTGCAGAACAAGGTCTATTTTCTCACCTGTTTCACGTTCCCAGCGTTCGCACAACTTGAAGCAAAGCAGGATTCGCCCATGTATATCTGCAAAAACGGCGATATTCATTTTGCCTGCTCATCCACCCGGTGAGGATGGAGATGATGGTGCGGCTGAACTGCTTCCCGTACTGAGCACAATCGGTTCAGCAATCGTAATTGACTCACCAAGCAGGCTGATGGGAAGCGCCTGCACCTGCTCGACAGCATAAGGCGTAACGGCTTCGGGTGTGCCGTTAGCCAATCCATCATCCCCTGTAGGGACATGAACTGTCGCGCCTGCCGGAACAGTGCGTGATGTACCCGCCGCTGTTACGATGACGCTGCCTTCAACCACGAACACATCCATCCCATTACACGGGCAGGATTCAATATAGGCTGTTGAGCCAAGCTGCAATTGTACGCCGTTCACATCCAGTGTGACGCGCTGTGCTCCCTGTGGACTTTGAATCAGGATTCCGCTGGCGGGAGCTTCTTCACAGGGTGAATCGGCAATACCTGTCTTGAGATAAAAGGCCTGCATCGCGTCGTAGTTGGGCGTGCCAATTTCGCTGCCGTCCATTTCTTTCAGCGTTGAGGTATCGCCATCTACCGTCACCAGATTGGCAAATACCCAACCCGTTTTAAAATCGTCCAACTGGACATGCAGCCAATCTCCGGCTGTATTTCGCCCATCTGCCGAAACGGTATCCCCACTGGCGAGAGACGAAACAACGCGATTCTGGGTGGACGCTCCGGCGCGGACATTCACACTCTTGGATGCCGTTACATTCACACTTGGGAGCGAATTCGAGTCGCCGCCCTTATTTTCGATTTGCACATCGCCAAACAGCACAAAAGTGACATTCTGACCGGGGAGCGTATCCGGCAGATTAGCCTGCACCTTCATCAAGGCTACACCCCAACTGTTGAAATCCGTATCGAGTGAACTGAGTTGAAGCGATTGGAGGTTGGCGACATCGACCAGATCGCCAGGAGTTTCAAAAGTGAAATCCGGCACACCATCACGGGGAGTAGCTTCCAGATTGATGTTCCCGTAACACGCCTGATTGCGTCCAAGGCTGTCACAGGATTCTTTTGTGGCATCAAGAGCCTGCTGGACGATGGAGGGGCAATCCCCCTGAGCGTGGACAATTTCAGCGGCAAAACACAAACACAGGAGACTGACAATGATTCTCCGGCTGTAATCCTTGAACATACCCATCCCTCCGTTTTACTCGAACTGCGATTGCACACAGATATATAACGGAATCGAATCCGACGAAATATAGGGGTTTCCGGGGTAAAATTCGTAGTGGAAGTGCGCCGGGAAAACATCTTCCTCTGTGAAGCTGAAGAAAGATGCCAATCGTTCGAGGTTTTCCGCTGCACCCACAATGCACAATTCATTCTGTACAAGCGAAACCTTAACCGAGCCACGCCCTTTTTCGATGCTCAGGCGGTGGATAACGCGATTATAAGGGTAAGGATCGTAATTACGCTCGGCAGTTATCGTGATTTTGCGCGAGTTTTTAAATTCCGAAAAACTCTCTATCGTGTGCCTTAATTGAATTAACGCAGGTACAACAGCCGCGATTTCAACGCCAGCCGAAGCATAACGGATACGCATCACCATGTAAGCATTTTGCCTGTGTCTTCATCGGTGCTGGTATCGGATTTCCAGGTCGTATCCAGCCAGTCGAGCAACTGTGTTTTGATGTCCGGAGTCAGGCGCACAGCGGCCTCAAAGCCATTGTGCGAGAAAGCATACAGGTTGACAAATTTCTGCCGGGTCGAGCAAATAATGTAATCATGTTCCCAACGCGCCTGCCCCCAGAGAAACGATACGCTGTCCTGCTGGCGGCGCATTTGCTCTAACCAATGGGCGCGATCCATCTTACTGAGGTTGTCGAGATAGAAACGGAGCGTTAACATAGAGCCGTAGGAAAAAGCCATGTGGGCAAAACGCGAGGCCGGGTCCGACTCAATGATGACACTGGCAATACCATCCGCCGTAGACATCGTGACCATACCGCGCCCGGTCAGCGCATCCAATGTGCGGAAACGTATGACGGTCATCAGCGGCAGGATAGAGAAGCGGCTTGCCAGTTCCGCCGCCAGATCAATCTGTTCCTCATAAAAACGCCGCAGCAGCCAGGGCGCACTGGCGGGTAAGCGGGAAGCCTGCATCTGCTGTGAATCCGATAACGGCGGCACTTCGATGGGTCTGGTCTTGGTTCTACGCTTCGGGACTGCCGACTGCGCCATGTCATCGAGTTTATTGGGATCATCTGGAATATTGGTGGTCATCTCTTTTGCCCCTGCGTAAGGTTTAATGAGGTTACAACAGCGCGGCTTTCAATGCAAATCCGACACGCTGCTCATATGATTCTAACGCTCGAAACGTATTATAATCCTGGTACCCTTGCCGCTAACCAACAGGTTTCGTGCAATGGGTAAATTTTCACCTATGATTGGGGGATAATGTGCAACCGCCGGGAAATCAAGATAAACAGCCTAAAAATCAGCCACCTTCCGGCCCACAGTTTAAGGTTCCGCGCTGGGTATGGCCGCTGATTTGGATCGCGCTGCTGGGCTGGACATTCCTGCGTTTGCAGGACATGATGAGTTTTGCAGGCAGTGACCAACCGATTCAGGTATCGTATTCGTTCTTTCGCGATGAACTTTCCGCAGGGCAGATCGATCAGGTCACGATTCAGGATAATCAGGTACGTGGAACTTTCAAAGCGGCAGTGACTTATCCACCGGATGGTTCGCCGCTCATTGAACAGGGTACGCAGCAGCAAACATCCACACGCTTTGTTACGACCCTGCTGCCTTTCGACGACCCGGACTTACCCAAGCTCCTGGCAGACAAAGGCGTGAGTGTCATATCGCAGCCGCCGGAGCAGTTTCCGCCTATCATCGCGCTGCTGCTCAATTTTGCGCCGTTCCTGCTGCTGCTGGGCTTTTTCATCTGGTCGGCTCGCCGGGCGCAGGGACAGATGGGCAATGTATTCGGCTTTGGACGTACTCAAGCACGTGAATATACCATCGAGCGCCCCCACATCACCTTTACTGATGTGGCCGGGCAGGATGCCGCCAAAGCTGAACTGGTCGAAATTGTGGACTTCCTCAAGGAGCCAGATAAGTATATCGCACTGGGAGCGCGTATCCCGCGCGGTGTGTTGCTGGTCGGCCCGCCCGGAACGGGTAAAACGCTGATGGCGCGTGCTGTCGCCGGTGAGGCGAATGTCGCCTTTTTCAGCATATCCGCGTCCGAATTTGTGGAAATGTTCGTGGGTGTCGGTGCATCCCGCGTGCGCGATCTGTTTGGGAAAGCCAAGAATGCCGCGCCGAGTATCGTCTTTATCGACGAAATTGATGCAGTAGGTCGCCAGCGTGGTACTGGATTGGGCGGTGGCAATGATGAACGTGAACAAACGCTCAATCAGATGCTGTCTGAAATGGATGGCTTTGACCAAAACGAGAGCGTCATTGTGATGGCAGCCACCAACCGTCCTGATGTCCTCGATCCGGCACTGCTGCGTCCCGGACGCTTTGACCGTCAGGTAACAGTGGCGCTGCCGGACAAAACCGGACGGCTGAATATCCTGAAAATCCACACACGGGGCAAGCCGCTAGCGGATGATGTCAATCTGGATTCGATGTCCAAAGCGACCATCGGCTTTTCCGGTGCTGACTTAGCTAATCTGGCGAACGAAGCGGCCTTGAATGCGGCACGACGCGCGGCCAAGAAGATATTCCAGAGCGATTTTCTGGATGCCTTTGATCGCATCGTGCTGGGGATTAAAAGTCCGCCGCTTTCCAACCAACGAGAGCGCCGCATCGTGGCCTATCATGAAGCGGGACATGCTCTGGTTGGGGCGTTAACACCCGGCGCAAATCCGGTTTTCAAAGTGACCATTGTGCCACGTGGACAAGCACTGGGTGTCACGGCAGCGCTGCCCGATGATGACCATCGCAACTATTCCAAGGAATTCCTGATGGCGCAGCTCCGTGTCCTGCTGGGTGGGCGTGCAGCGGAAGAAATCGTGATGGGCGAAATTACGACGGGCGCGTCCAATGACCTGCGCCGCGTCCACGACATCGCACACCGTATGGTAGCCGAATTCGGTATGAGCGATGCACTGGGGCCGCTCAACTTTGGCGATCATGACCGCCAGCCATTTCTGGGTTATTCGCTCTCGCAGGGACGTAATTACAGCGAGGAAACCGCTTCACAAATCGATGCTGAAGTCCGCCGCATCGTGGACAGTGCCTATGAGGAAACCCTGAGTCTACTGCGCGCTAATCGAGATAAACTCGACACACTGGCGAAAGACCTGCTGGAAAATGAAATCGTGGAAGGCAGTCGCGTCTACGAAATCGCCGGGAGAACACCGGAAGAACCCGAAAGCGTAGAAGCGTTGGAAAATCATACCGAAATCAGCGGCGACTAGCTGATTTTGTCAAGAATTTGTGGGGTACAGAAAATAAACTGTACCCCTTTTTTATTTCGCAGAGTGCTCAATTTGATTTCCCCATTAGGACTCCGATACCATTAATTTTACAATTTTCAAGTTTTCATGCTTAGGTAATTATTCCTACTGATTCAAACAATGGGTATTGATTCACGGGAAAAAGATGACCCCGCAAAATTTGTTGCAGGATTGTAACCTGTTTCTCCATGATTTTGACAAATCGTTTATTCCATTCAAATCACAATTCAATTACACTGTGAGTATGATGAGAACGAGGAAAAATTAATTATTCATTCACTATCGCTCTCTCGCAGGAAAATTTACCTTATTCATAGTATCTTACATACAAAATAGTTCATAAGTCCAGTACAATGAGGTCTAGGTAGCTCAACTTATCGGGTAAAGCCATCAAAAATTAACAGGGTTGTTACGTTTTTAGGGTAATTCCAATTACTTTTGGAAACCATAGATTTCAGCGATGCTCATTCATTATCGCATCTTCGCAGAAATCATCGAATAGGCCGAGATATAGGAGCACTAGCGTTGAGTACATTACATAAGGCCATACACGCTTCCATCCACAAACCCATACTAAGGGCCGCTATGCTTATGCTGGTGGCTGGCCTGCTCATCACTCAACTATCACTTACACCTGTGAATGCATTGACAAATACGCGCCTGGGCATCCTGGGCGACAGCATTTCTGATGAATACCAGGGCAACGATAGCCGGGGCGGCGCATATCATAATGTGACCTTTAACTGGCTTGAACAGCTCTACATGAATCGCGGTTACAATCTCGGTGCATGGGGAAACTACGCAGAACCCCGCCGAACCGGTTTCGCTTTCAATTGGGCGCGCAGCGGTGCTACTGCCTCAACCATGCTCTCGCAGGGACAGCACCTTGGATTAGCCGCACAGGTCGCCTCCGGACAAGTCGATGTGGTGATTATCTACATCGGCAGCAACGATTTTGCACCCTATAACACGACTGATGGCTATGCACCGATTTATAATGGTACCTTGAGTGGATCAGCCCTCAATACGAAAATCAATAACATCATCGCCAATGTGACCACCGCAGTCACAACGATTCAAAGTGCTCGTCCAATCCCGATCATTATCGCAACCATTGCGAACTGGAATAACAGTCCGCTGGTTTATACCAATCCAAACTTTTCCGACCCTACCAAACAACAGCGTGTGACCAATGCCATTGCATCAACCAATGCCGGTTTTTCCGCCCTAGCCCAATCACGTGGGCTGACAATACTGGATACGGATGGTGTATTGGCTCAAATATTGCCCTATGTCGTCAATGGACAGTTGATGATCGGCGGCGTTCCAATCAATGTGTTCTCCAGCGGCGATGAACCCCACAACGGCATTCTGGGAGATCACATTCACGGCGGAACAGTTCTGGAAGGCATCATCGCAGACAGCTTCATTCAGCAATTGAATCTCGCTACCCATTCAAACGTAGCCCCCATCACGGAAATGGAGATTCTGGCAAACGCTGGTTTGGCGGCTGCGCCGACAGCAACCACACCTGCGCCGACTTCTACACCGACAGCAACTACACCTGCGCCGACCACACCTGCACCAACTACACCTGCACCGACCACACCCGCGCCAACTACACCTGCACCAACAACCACCACACCGACGGCTACTACACCTGCGCCGAATCATGCGCCTGTTGCCAACAATGATGCAGTCAGTATGACGCGCAATACGACGATTACGATAACCTATGCACAAATCCTGAGCAATGACACTGATGCCGATGGGGATACATTGACAGTTACCGCCGGAAGCCTTCCTCAGCACGGCAATCTGATTCCGAATTCGAGCGGTGCCACTTACACACCGGTCAGCGGTTTCGTAGGGGTTGACGGATTTACCTACACAATCAGCGATGGTCACGGCGGAACCAGTACCGCTGTAGTAGTCATCTATGTGAATTAGGTTTCAACCTGAGCACATGAAACACCCCGCGAATATACGGGGTGTTTTTGTTGACAAACTGGCTTGATAAACATGTCGGTTAGAGCCGATTTTTTAGCGGCTCCCGTCCGGCTATGGTCAGTGACGGTTGATTGGACTCTTTCGCTGCCACTTCACGACGCTGAAACATCAACCCAAATTTCTCCCACCAGCGCGGCGTATCCGAAACAGGCGCATCGCTGCTAAACTGCTCTTCGGAAATTTGTTTCATGGCGTTTTGTGCCATCAGGTAATCCCCTGGACGGACGACGTTCGATCTGTTGTCGCGCAAAAGCTATTTCAACTACCTGCGCGAAAACCCCGCGACAGGCGAAGCAGAAATCCTCTACCACCTGTATTTTCGTGATGAGCAGTTGCGTGAATATTTGCTGCACGGACGCAAGTATTTGCAAAAAGACGGACGCGGCGGCATCACCGGCGCGCAGGAAATCCTGCACGATTTCACCACGCTCTATGGCCACCTGACCGAAACCGCCACAGGTCGCGAATTGGGCACCGCGCTGCTCAAGTTCCGCACCTTTGAAGACCCGGAAGCGCTCGGCGGTTTCGCCGCGTATCTGACGTCGTTCGAGGTGACCAACACCGACAATCTGTTCATCAAGACCCAGGCGCAATTGCGCTTCCTGGCGTTCACCAATCAGTTCATCACGCGCGAATACGATCCGGTAAATATCAGCGGCGGATTCATCGCGGACGAAGTGCGCGAAGCCGTGTTGCGTGGCGCAACCGATCCGGCTTCGATTACGACGCGCCCATCCGCCGAATTGCAAACCATCATGCGCGAAAGCCCAACCTTGCCGCTGGCCACGCTGATCAATCGCGGGACAGTGGCGATTGACTTCGCCGAACGCCGCATACGTCGCGACGCATTCTGGCAAGGTTCGTTCGCCAAAGACTCGTTGCTGGGCTGGGCCGAACACTTGCGCAACGCAAACTTGTCACCAGACGAAACCAACACTGCCGCGCGACTGACAGGCGGCAGTTTCTGGAAGCGTTTTGAAGCATTGAATGGTGAACAATTGGGCGGCTTCGTGGTCAATTACGAACTGGATTTCCTGCCCGGCAAACCGCTGGTCAGCCAGGTGAAATATCCCGACAGCAATCGCAAATACGTCAAACAGGGAGACGAGGTGTTGCTCTTGACGTATACCAACGCACCTTATCGTCAGGTTTACGATGTGATCAAAGCCATAGACGAAAACCAATGTGTGGGCGTGATGCATCTGGGCCAATTCCCGTTGGGCCGCGAAGTCGCCACTTTCACGCTGACGCGGCATCAATATCCGTTTACCAAAATGTCGGTGCCGGATCACCACGCGATCTTTGCCAGTGCACAAGCGCGCGTTCCGACGCCGCAAGAGATCGTCGGTGAGTGGCAGGGGCATCTGGTGTTTCTGACACGGCCTGATTTGAGTTTGCTCAACCGACTCAATCCGGTGGCATTTCGCTTGCGGTTCATTCCCGCCACCAGCGGCGTCGAAGGGCGTTTTCGCCTGGGCTTGCTGAGCGGTTCGATGGAG
>JBGAGR010000317.1:0-7327 GCA_044226645.1 Aggregatilineales bacterium | reverse complement strand
AAGTGGATGCCGCACTGCTTCAGTATGTGCAGACACAGGTTATCGAGAAGGGTATTTCCGAAGTGACCATCTTCACGCAGGCGGATTTGACCGATGCCGAAGAACACAGTGCCGCGTTCCTCTTATTCGGTGAGGCCAATCTGGAAAATCACGTCGCACCTCTGCCGGAACTGGTCGCGTCTGCCAAAGGTGCGCTCAATATCCGCCGAACGCCGCAAACCAATGGCGATATTTTGGCGAATTTGGCGGTCAATAAAGCCGTTATCGCCAACGGACGCACACAGGAGGGTGATTGGCTGCGTGTTCATGTCCCCAACAGCAACGCCCTCGGTTGGGTTTCGACAGATGTGGTCAATCCCGATAGTAATTTGCTCAATTTAGCGGTAGTGGATGAAACCACGCCCGTTTTCCGTCCTTTCCAGCTTTTCAAACTAACCAGCACACAGACGGCTTTTTGTGATGGCGCGCTCCCCAGCGGTGCATTGTTCCAGACCCCCAACGCCGCCACTGTGGATGTGAACATGAACGGTGTGCAGATGCAGCTTTCCGGCGCGATTTTCCTGCACACCGATTCAGTCTTGACCGTCGATGTCCTCAACGGAGAAGCGACGATTGCTGGTATATATGTCCCGGCGGGTGCGCGGGTGCAGATTCCGTTGGGCGAAGATGGCATGGCGAATGATGCTGTTTCCGCTGCTGAACCCTACGACCTGACCAGTTTTGCGGCGCTGCCCATTAACAATCTGCCTTACCGAACACAGATGGCCGTTGCACTGACGGCTGATGAAATCGTCCAGTTGACTGCCGCGCACGAAGCCGCTGTAGCCGCTGCCGCTGCTGAACCCGTTGTCGTCGAGGATACTTCCTGTAAGCGTCTTGTGAAGCGCAATACGACACTGTGGGCAGGGCCGGGGCTGTTCTACGAAGCCGTCAACGACATCAACGCCGATACAGCCGTTGTACCCGTCCTGCAAACCACCGATGCCGATGGAAAAACATGGTGGCAGTTGCGTGGCAGCAGTTGGATACAGGCCGCGCTCATCGACCAGACAGGCATTTGTCAGGACATTCCGGTTGTGGTCAATGCCCCGCCGCCCACCTACAACGAGCTCTCGCTGGAAACCTGTGAAACGGTCAATGGCCCACTCCGCGCCGGACAGTCCGTCGAAATCTACTTCATCCCGCCTGCCTTCGATAATTTTGGCGAAGCCCGTGACGCAGTATCGATTAGTCCCGGACTCATCACCATCGGTAGTCAGAACTACCGTCCTTATGCCAGCGATCCCATTCGCCTCGGAACCAATGGCGAACGCTATATCCGCCGCTTCTATCTCTATTGGACAGCCTCACCCGGTACATTCCGCATCGTCGGTGATCGCCTCCACTACAAGCCCATCTGCACCATCACCTTTACTGTTGGCTAATCGTTCACATGTGCCCTCTCCTGAAAATATTTGTTGGGGGAGGGCATTTTCCCGTAGGGGCGCATCGCGATGCGCCCTGATTTTCTCTCCTGAAAATATTTGTTGGGGGAGGGCATTTTCGCTTCGGGGGCACGTCGCGATATTCGTGTTAAAATTTTTCTTAATCCTTATTCGTGTTGTAAAGCTTCGAATGTGACCAATAAAACTGCACCCAAAACTGTAATAAACGGCTGGTGGATAATCCTCGGCGGAGTCGCCATTGTTACCATTGTCATGATCGCCATACAAAAACCAGTTTGGCTGTGCGGCGATGGCGATATGGGAGAAGATTCATCTGCTTGGAGCATCAAAAGCGGCTCGTTTCCGGCAAATATCCTCTGGCAAAAATCAAAGCTTCTCAGTCTGCGAATCGATGGCAGCCCTAATGAATCAATGGCTGTTTCATCTGCCCATATCTTGCTTGGGTGGACAGGTCGTATTGACCCATGATGTTGACAATCGTGAAGGGACTACCTTGCCCATTGGGCTGGCAGGCTATAGAAACGTGGTATCTATTCTCTATCAGGATTTGAGCGAAGTGCTTGTGCTTGAACTTCCGAATCTCCCCTGAAGCCTCTTTGGCTGCTAAATACTCGTTAAAATACCTCTGAATCTCTGTTCCTCTGTATTAAATTCTCTTCTCTTGGTTTGAATACTCGAACCGTCGCCATGAAACAAATGTGCTACAATAACCTATGTTGGTGAATAGGGTGGTTCGCGTGAAAGAGTGCAGGGTGATTTTGGCATATGGGCTGCTTACATGGCTGCCTCACTTCAGGGAAAATAAGCATTGAAGCAGCCTCATTTCCCCGTGAGGCTGCCTGCCCCCTCCCCCCCACTTTCAGGTAGCCTGATGGTTGTAGCGGCGAAGTTTGCAGCAGACCGTCTCTTTCCGCCGCATCATCATTTCACGGGGGAAATTCATAGAATGGTCGATGAGTTGCCGCAATTTCACGCGAGAGCCGCACTATCACTCTAGCGGCGAAAGTGGAAATTGTTGACCATCGACTTTTTACTGGCGACTGATGTCTTTCTATTGACTAGGAACTGAGAACTTGGAACTAACTCAGCACTCTCGCCATCTCAAGCGCTACCGTCTTCTCAGCATCAATCCCGACGCACACATTCACCTTCGGGCGGTTGTGCCACGCCGTTGCGCGTTTCAGATCACCCAGCGCAGGCCAGGTTTTCCCCCGGCTGAAACCCTGTGTCTCCACCCGGATAGGCCATTGCTTCGTCTCAAAGGCCATCGGGTCAATCACATACGCAATCGCCGTTGAGTCATGCACATGAATCCCATCCAGATCATAGTGCGTTTTCAGGAACTCCCGGTAAAATGGCACGATTCGCGCGATATGCTGCGCCATCGGGCTGTTCGACTTCCCGTAAGCATCCAGATGTTCAGCGGTCATCACCGCCTGATGCGTCACATCCAACCCGACCATTGTCACCGGCCATTCCGCTCCGAACACCACATCAGCGGCTTCCGGGTCATCATGAATGTTCGCCTCGGCTGCTGGCGTGGTATTCCCCGGAACCAGCGCGTTTCCTCCCATCAGCACCACCTCGCGCACATGCTTGGCGATGCGCGGCTCCAGTCGCAGCGCCAGCGCGATATTGGTCAGCGGCCCAATCGGAACCAGCGTGATTTCACCCGGCGCAGCCATCACTTGTTCAATGATGAACTCCGCCGCGTGCTGCTCAATCGCTTTTCCCGAAGGTTCTGGTAGAAAGGTGTTCCCCTGACCATCTTCCCCGTGAACAAAGTGCGCAGGTGGATGAGGGAGCGCAACGATTGGGCTTTCTGCCCCTCGCGCGACGGGGATGTCTGTCCGGTTCGCGATTTCCAGCAGGCGCAGGGCATTGGTCACGGCCTGGTCAACATACACGTTCCCGAAAATCGTCGTCAGGCCAATCACATCCAATTCCGGCGATTTCAGGGCGAAGAAAATAGCTAACGTGTCATCAATTCCAGGGTCAGTATCAATGATGATTTTTCGTGTGGACAAGCGTTTCTCCTTCGATATATCCAGCATTGGGCTGGCAATAGTAATGGCATAGCTGAGAATTTATACTCCATGTGCATTTAAAAGCCAACTCAACGAGATCACAATCATAATGACGGACAAAATCGCAGTGGTAACAGGTGCTGGTCAGGGAGCAGGTCAGGCCATCGCTGAGAAATTGGCACATGGTGGAGTAAAAGTGGTACTGGTCGGGCGCACTGCTGAAAAAGTAAACAAGGTCGGTGAAAAGATCGGTTCTGGTGCCGTTCCCTATACGTTGGATGTCACTCAGAGTCTTGCCGTAGATGAATTCGCTCGAACCCTGCACGACCAGTTTGACCATATCGATATACTCGTCAATTGTGCGGTGAAGCCTTCATCGCCTCGCTTGACCAAAGTTCAGAGAGCGATTGGGATCGTATCATCAACGTCAACCTGAAAGCGCCATTTCTGATGACCAAAGCACTCCTTCCGCTCCTGCCAAAGTCACTAACGGGAGCATCGTCAATATTCTCTCGAAAGTCGCGCTGGAAGGTCACGAAAATGTGAGCCTGTATACCGCCGCGAAAACCGGCTTGCTCGGCTTCACCCGTTCCTTATCCGATGAACTCCGCTCCGAAGAGATTCGGGCAGTCGCGATCTGTCCCGGCGCAATGGATACCCCTATGCGCTGGTCAGCCACGCCCGATCATGACCGTAAACAGGTTATCGACCCGAAGACTGTAGCCGATCTGGTCTGGCATGTGGTCAATCTGCCGAAAGGGATCACGATGGGTGAAATTCTGATTCAATCTGTCCATTACCAGTAGGAGCGCACATGGTTGAGAACACACTGGTGGCCTGTCTCGAAAGCCGTTTGGATGACTATCTTGCTGATCTGACGCTGCTCTCCGGCATGAATTCCTATTCCCACGATAAAGACGATGTGAACCATGTAGTCGATTGGCTGGAAAAGCGTTTAACCCAACTCGGCTTTCATATCGAGCGACAGACTACAGCCAAAGCAGGGGATAACCTGCTTGCTTCACGGGCTGGAAAGGGGAAAGGGCGTGTTATGCTGCTAGGGCATAGTGATACCGTGTTCCCGCGTGGAACGGCCGCTCAGCGCCCTGTCACGTATGTAGGAGATAAAATCCTCGGACCCGGAACCTGTGATATGAAAGCCGGACTTCTAGCAGGAATTTATGCCATCGAAGCGCTCGATCAAGTCGGTTTCACGGACTTCGACCAGATTACCTTTCTGGCTGTATCTTCCATAAAAATCATTACGAGCGCATTCCAATTCAGCTGATTCGCAGCGCCAGCCGGGGTAACGACGCAGTTCTGACGCTGGAAGCCGCGCGAGCGAATGGTGACATCGTAACCGCTCGTAAAGGGGTACGCTCCTTCACGATGGAGGCTTATGGTCATGCAGCACACTCTGGTGTTGAGCCGGAAAAAGGTCGGAACGCGATTCTGGCGCTGGCTCACCAGATTATCGCTCTGCAAGCCCTGAGCGATTATCCAAATGGTCTATCGGTCAATGTAGGGGTAATCGAAGGCGGACGACTCAGTAATATCGTGCCGGATTTCGCCCGGATTGCGTCGATGTTCGCGTTGCCGTTGCTGCTGCTGGAATTACAGCTGACCTGGGCGATTATATGTTTCGTTGAGGCGTCGCCTGTTCTGGCGTGACCTTCAAAATCAGCTACGAAGATGTGCATCCCCCTATGCCGCGCACACCAGCTATTGAAACGCTGGAACAATTAACCGTACAGCTTGCTCATGAACTCGGTTTCGAGGTCAGCGGCGCAGTACAGGTGGTGCAGGATGCGGCTTTCGCGGCCGATGAGGGGCGTTCCCGTACTGATGGTCTGGGGCCAGTCGGTGGACTCGATCATGGCCCGGACGAGTATATTCTCAAGAGCAGCATAGTTCCGCGAACTGCGCTGCTGGCAAACCTGATAAAAGCGATTTGCCAGCAGGCTTGATTATTATCACAGCGTCCACTCGTGGTCACAGGCGTGGATGTGTAAACCAGTAGCAGCGCCTCCTAGGACTTTCACGGTAGGCGACCATTCACCTGTAGCTGAATCACGATGCTGGCTGTAAGTGCCCCAGGCGCGTCCACTCGACCAGAAACAGGTGAAGTCGTTGGACGCGGTTGAGGCGGATAAAACAGGATTAAAGCTCATCGTGTTCTTGCCAAGATCGCTTTGGACACCGCTCAAAGCCAGCAAGAGCGCCCAACTGGACATACTGCGCGCGTAATGATGACCACATTCCACCTCGTTCCAGGGATTACGGCGTACTCCATCATGACGGTCACGCGCGGCCTGAACAATGGTTAGCCCTTCATCAAGCCAGCCTTCGTAGATCAGATGCGCGGCGACATGATATTCAATCCCTGTCCAGACCTCATCCGAATAGACGAAGGGGAAACGTGGACGCTCGCCGCGCGGCCATGTGCAGAGAATCAGACCCGCTTCATCATTCAGGACGTAGGTGCGTTGGGCGTTCACATGTTTGCTGAAATCACGACGAAAATTATAGTCAAAGATGGACTTTACCGCAGTACGCACATGATCCGTCGGGAGCAAATCACCAAGACCGATAACTCGCGCGTGAAGCTGTCCGAGCAGTTGGTCAGACAAGATGCCAGCTCCGTGCTGATAGGGGTGTGCATCCACATCATCAATTACCTGAGCGTAGTATTCGCCATTCCAAAGCAGGGTATCCAGCCGTTGACTGCCTTTCTCGAAAGCTGTTTTACAGCGAGAGGCCAATTCAGGTTCTTCCAAAACAGTTGCCATTTCCTCAACTGCGCGTAATGCTGCCAGATAGTAAATGCTGCGTAGCGGGTTCGGGCCATAGAATTCGATGTCGTAGGTGTTGTGTTGTTTGCCATCCAGAACGAAATCGCCGTCCGTGTCCCACTGGATGCTGGCGAAGTTCATGCTGTTTTTGATGCCTGACCAGAGCGAGGCTAACCATTCGCGATCCCCGCACAAACGCCACTCCCGATAAGCCCGAAGGATGCTCCCCAACTGACCATCTACCGCTGCGGTTTTGTCGCCTGCCCATAGCCAGGGTGTGAGCGGATCCAGCGAACGAATGGCGCGGAAGTTCATGTAGCCATCCGGCTCGGTTTCCAGCGTGAATTCGATGCGGCGCATTTCCCGTTCGAGTGAAGGAAACAGATAGGCAACTGTGTAAACATAACTCCAGACATGGGTGCAGCTCCCGGCGCAACACCCAACAGAATCGCTACAGCCTTCCCAGCCGTAAAAGCGACCATCTTCCAGCCAGAAACAGGTGTTGCTTCTGACGGGCACAATATTGGCGGAAATCGCGTCGATGACGGGAGCGGGTAAGCGTGCTGGTGAACAATGCATCGTGAAAAGCCTGTGTATGCGATTCCAAACTGGCATAGTCCTTCAGAACATAACGGGCGACTTCCCATGCATCTGAGAAGCGGGTCGCGTAGTGGTTGCGGATCACGCGAGGATTGGATGTCCCAGCTATTAACCCGGTTGGGGAAGGCTGCCAGGTGAGGATGAAGCGGAAAGAGCGCGGGTTCGCCCGGTTGGAGCGTGTCGACTAATCCGAGTAGAGCAGTGTCGGCTTTCTCTCCCGGTTCAGTGTAGTTCAGATCGGTCAGCAAGCCATCGCTTTCCAGATCATCCCAGAACTCACGCAGATAATCCCACCAGAAACCGCGTACCCACGCCCGTTTGTAAGTCGTACTGGGATGATCGGTCACAAGGGCGAGGGTCCCATATTCAAGACTGTCCGGTTCAATACCCCTCCGCTCGCATGAACAGGCCGCGAAAGGCCAGATCTTCCTGAATTCGTTGACGGTGTGACCAAGCAAACTTG
>JBGAGR010000316.1:0-8387 GCA_044226645.1 Aggregatilineales bacterium | reverse complement strand
GTAATGGGGACGATGGGCGGAGTCGGATCTGCCGACGGCGGTGATGATGAGTGGGTCGATAGTGTAGCGGGTTCCATCGAAGGCGACGAACTGCCAGATTTGGAGGGTGAGGAGGGCGGAGTCGAGGTCGTCGGTGGAAACAGAGGGCGCTTCGCGAAGCGCCCCTACAGCGGGAGAATTATCCTCGTCATTTCGTAGAGAGAAGGGCCTGGAGCAGGATGGCCTGGGCGTAGGTGAAGCCGCCGCGACAGACGTTGAGGCGTTTGAGGGCGGCTTCGGGCGCTTGGCCGTGTTCGTCGGTCATCTGGCGCAGGGTCTTGAGGATCATTTCATCGAGCGCGTCCTGAGCGGCTTTACTTTTCAGGTCGCGCAGGTCGGCGATGACTTTTTTCGGGGCGGGAAGCGCTTCATCTGACGGATGCCCCATTCGATGAGGCGCGGGTGTAGCCGGGCGGCGGCGGCGATTTCATCGGCGATGCTTTTCAGGTCGGGTTGATGCCCCAGGCTGTCGCCATATCCAGCACGATTTTCCGGGCGGCTTGCAGCTACGAGGGTTTTGGGCGTGTAGGTCTGACAGAGTTGAATATCGTCCCATTCGACGCGGCTGGTGAGCAGGATTTGCGCCCCGGCGGCATTCAATTCATCGACCAGACGGACATAATCGCCCCGGCGGGAATCGTCATGCGGACGGATTCGGCGTTGTCGAGCACGATAAGGCGGCTGCGCTGAGATGTGCCAGTATGTCACGGCGTTCGGTGGCTAGGCGGCAGGTCAAAATGCTCGCGCAGGAGGTCGATGACTTCTTCGGCGCGGGAGATGTCGCTGGCGGTGTGCCAGACTGCGCCGGAAATATCGGGACTGGTCAGCACGATTTCCGCCGCGAGACGGGATTTGCCGAGGCCGCCCATGCCGAGCAGGGCTACCGGGGCAGTTTTCAACAAATTGATGAGCGCGGTTACATCGGCATCGCGTCCACTGAGGGGGATGGCGGTGTAGCGGCGGTCAATCTGCCCGGTGGTCGGACGCAGAATCGTGACCGGGGCGTTCTCCGGGAGGGATTTGCCGAGGATAGCGGCGGTCAAGGCAGCGATTCCCGCGTCCCAATCCTTGTGGAGATCGACATACGCCAAAATACGCAGCCGCGCGGGAATATCGAGCAAGGGCAAATCGTCGATGACGGCGATGAGCAGGCGTTTTCCACGCAGG
This sequence comes from Aggregatilineales bacterium, assembly GCA_044226645.1. Lineage (GTDB taxonomy): Bacteria > Chloroflexota > Anaerolineae > Aggregatilineales > Phototrophicaceae > CFX2. The sequence goes on along the minus strand of JBGAGR010000316.1, from coordinate 7,181 downwards.
AGGGCATCGCGCCATTCGACCATGACTTCCTCGCGCTTGTAGGAATTGCGCGAGAGAATCAGCAGGAAATTCGCGCCGCCATTTTGCAGCGCCCATTCGATTTTCGCCTGCCAATTGTCTCCTGTAGCGATGTCTTTATGATCGACCCACAGGTTTTGTCCGGTGGCGGCTTCCAATGCGTCGTGAATGCGGGTGACGGTGGGATCATCGGCGGTGGCGTGGCTGACGAAGATGTGGGACATGGGGAGTTCCTAGTGCTTAGTTCCTAGTTCTCAGTTATTCGTTATGGATTATACGCGATTCGGGGGATTTGGGGGGGAATTATACCCCACCCCTAGCCCCTCCCCACTCGCAGGCTCCTGGAGAGGGGAACAAAACACCAATTGGTACGGTTGGGATAAGCATTACAGCAGGGCAACAGGAAGTGATAAGGAAAATGCAGTGTGATATGGGAAACGAGGTTAGAAAAGCCAAACGCTCCCAGGAGGTGGGAGCGTCTGGTATTCGGGGCAGCCTATTCGGCGGTTGGTGGGGGTTTCCACCGCCGAACATTCTCACCACTATACCCGAATCACGTAAATTTCGGTCTACGGCTACCCTACGCAAAACCTACGCTATTAGGATATAAGAACCGGATTGCCAAAAACTGTATTCCGGCTATGATTAAGTGAAAGCAGTATTTTTGAGCACAAGAACAGGAGCCAAAGATGAAACGGCGTTCAACCCTCGTCTTGATAGTAGCACTCCTCGCGCTGGGGATGGCGGCCTTGCCCGTCAGCGCCGGGAATAATGGCAACGCAACTTTTTCGCTGGGCTGCGATGGCTTCCAGGGAACTGGGGGAGCCATCACCCTGGATCGTAATAACACCGGCACTGACCGTGAGGCCTTTATTGTCAGCGCGACAGACGGCGTGGGGAACGTCATCTATGCGCCGGTTGAGGATACCTTCTTTGTGGGCGGGTCGGTTTCGTGGGCGGGTGGCGATATTGTCCCCTGGACATCCTCGCCGCAATATAACCCGCTGACGCTGCGTGTGATCAGCCGCGCTGGAAATGGTTTTGATGAGCAGCTTATCACGCTGGCGACGGGCGCTTGCGAAAGCCTGCCCGGTTACGGCGCGCTGCCGGAAGGCATATTTGTGGTTGAGGGCGATACGCTGGTTCTGGGCGATAGTGTAGTGCCGCTGGGTTCGACATCGCCGGAAGTGCCGCTGAATACCAATCCGCCGCGTCCGCTGAATGATCCGGTGGTGGTTAAGAGTCTGGCGGGAAGCCTGATCGTGAATACGGATAATCTGTCCCTGCGCAGCGGTGATGGCCCCGAATATACGCTGGTGGGCATCGTGGATGGTGGGACGGTTCTCATTCCGCTGGGACACAATGCCAAGTTCTCGTGGTGGTATGTTCAGGCCGGAACTTTCCTCGGTTGGGCGAAGGCTGAATTCCTGATCGCACGCGGTGATCTGACGGATGTGCCGGTGGTGGAATCGCAGGGTGAGCTAACCCAGCCGCGCTTCTTCCTGTTCCTGGATGGCGAACTGTCTTCCGCGCCGCTGGATAATGCCCTGCCGCTGTGTACGATCCCAGGCGATCAGGATTATCTGGTTACCGGGCGTACCAATTCGAGCGATTGGTTTGAGATTCAGACCACCTGCGGCAGCACACTGGTCAAGGGCTGGCTGCTGGCGGAACACGGCGCACTGCGTAATCCGGCTGCGACACCTATTGAGGTGACTTTCCCGTAGCGATTGTGTGTCGATTGACGACAGGGGGCAGGCGAGTGCGTCTGCCCCCTGTTTTGACTCTCCCCTCCGAACCACTGACAGCCGCATCATGCACCACTTCTGAAAAGGGATTTCCGGTTATGCGCCATATTCTATTTATTCTGATCGGTTTGTTGATGTGCAGCCCCACCGCCGCGCAGGTCAGTTCGCCGCCGCTGGTGGGGCCGCTGGTGGCGGTCAATACAGCGCAGCAGGATCGTATCGTGATTTATGATGTCGCTACCGGGGATCAGCGGACGCTGACTTTTGGTACTGGCTGGCACAGTGTATGGGGCTTCACCGAGGGCGGCTGCCGGGTGGTTTTCACGCTGAGCGATGGACTTGCCCCAGCGCGGCTGTACAGCGCGAAACTGGATGGTACGGATAAACGTGATCTGGTGCAGTTCGATGAACTCGCGCCGGAACTCTGGGGGGTATGGGAGCCGCAGCCTTCGCCGGATGGAAGCAAGATCGCTTTCACGATGATTCGTGGGAAGTTGCAGACAGATGGCACACAAACGCGGCAGTATCACATCGCGTGGGTGGATTCCGCGGGGGGTGTGCCACAGTTTTACAGCAAGACGGGCGATGAACATGAACCGATGTGGTCGCCGGATGGACAATGGCTGGCGTACATGTCGTATGAGGAACGTGTGCCGGGGACAGCGATTGACGCTACCGCCGCACCTACACCAGACGGTCAGGCGCTTGACCGCAGCACACTCTTGCATGAGGCGGATTTGTGGGTGGTGAGCGCGGACGGTGAAACCAAATATCGCCTGACGAATTTCGATACCGGGAGCGTGCGCGCGCCGCGCTGGAGTCCGGATGGTGAATTGGTGGCGTTCGATTACGCGCCGAGTCCCAATAATGACCAGTTCTGGATGATCGCGAACGCGCCGAATGCCATCCCGACAGAACTCAGCCAGCAGTGGAGCCTGATTCTGGATACGACATGGTTCCCGGACAGCGCGGCGATTCTGGGTGTGGCGCGGGATTTCCAGAACGTGACCGATAATGTGCTGTGGAAAATCCCGCTGGTGGGTGTGGCGGATACGGATGCGATGCGCTATCTGCCTGACCCGGCGCTGAGTTTCACGGATTATCCGCGTTTCAGCCCGGATGGGAAGTGGCTGGCGGTGCGCAGTGAGTATGCGCTGGCGCTGGTGGATGTGCAGGCGGGGACATGGACGCTGCTGGATGTTCCGATTGGGAATACGCCGCCTGTGTGGAGTCCGGCGGGATTCAAAGGGGAATCACAGTGTCAATAACGATGTCAGACAATTTCAAGTCGCTGATGGGAAAATTTGATTTCACGGAAGCTGATTTACAGGCCAACCGGACAGGGAGCATTAGCGAAAACCAGCGCTATCCGTTGAACGAGATGAGCAAGCGTAAACTTATCATACTCATCATCGTGGCAGTTGTATGTGCATTCGTCGTCATTGCAACTTTTACGCGATATGGTAACACCAGTAATGGGATTTTCGCTGTGGCGCTGGCGATTGTCATTGCAGCCCTGGTGTATGTGCTGTTCGCGGACTATCAAAAGCTGCAATCCGATATGGCTTCCGGGACTGTCGATGTGGTGTATGGTACCCCGCGTTTTCGAACGGTTTCAGGACGGAGCAGCCGCTCCTATCTCGTTTCAATCGGTGAAATACAGTTTAGCCTGCCACGCGCGCGTTACGAGGCGCTGATCGCTTATACACAACGGGAATCACAGGGTGCGATGGTGACCGCCTATTTTACACCCACCGCGAAGGTCATTGTGTCGTTGGAACCCAAGTCGTGAGTTGAAAAGAATCTGTTCAATCTAAAGCGGACACGATATATCGTGTCCCTACAAAATGCCGTACATTTATCTGGTTTGTTTATAAGAATTAAACTCAATTATGTCGCAAGATACCCCCGAATTCGGCTCACTGTTTGATTTTAGCGAAGCTGAATTACAGGCGAATGCGGCGGGTCGTCTGACTCCACATCAGGTTGAACTTCTCAAGCACCGCCGCCGGAACCAGATGCTCATATGGTTATTCATGTCGGCGGTGGGGCTTTTTATTCTGGCGACGACTTATCCCCCGGTTGCGTTCCCCGGTTCAAATGACTATTTTCTGTTCGGCATGGTTTTGCTGATCTTTAGCGCAGCGGAATGGGCATTGGTGGCGGAGTTCAGAGATATACAGGCTGATATACGAGCGGGTGTCGTGAATACGCTGAAGGGACGGCCTCACTTCTACAGCACAAGGAATCGCTATGGGGAAACTTATTATTTGTCCATTGACGGGAATCGTTTTAAGCTGACTCAGCCGCAGTACGAGGCTATCGTCAAGGAAAAAATGCTCATGAAACAGATCATCCAAATTTACTACACGCCGAAAACACAAACCCTGTTTTCGATGAAGCTCGTCAATTAATCCAGGTTACGGGGTGGATTTTTCAGCATCCTGTGCAACAGGACAAAACGGGGAGTGGCGCGACAGGATTTCTGAGTAGAATAATAGATATATTGAAGAAAATGATGTAGGGAAATTTAGTATGCCGATTACCGTTGAATGGGACAACCCGGAAAAAACTGTTGTGCGGATGTCCATGATTGGTGTATGGACGTGGGATGAAGCCTATGCCAAAGCGGACGAAGGCTATGCCCTGCTGGAAAGCGTGGATTACGAAGTTGGCATCATCATCGACATGACGCAAAGCCCGCATATTCCCGACCATGCGATTTCCAACGCGCAGGCGATGATTAAGCGGCGGCATCCACGCACCGGATTGACGGTATTTGTGCGTGTGAACACCTTTTTTACCTCGATGTGGAATATATTCAGCCGCCTGTATACGGTTATGGCAAAAAAGCAAAATTCGGTGTTCGCCAGGACGCTGGACGAGGCGCGGGAAATCCTCGCTAAAACGTATCCTGCCCCGACGAAAGCAGCGACCAGCGAAGTGAAAAGGGGTGAGTAAGAGGAGAACCCTCTCTAGTCAGTTTTCTAAATCTCTGCATCAGGATTATTCATGACAAAGTAATAAAATACAGGCGGTTCAATCGTTACGCGACTGCCTTGTACTTTTAGCAGCCCTTTCTGCTGGAGGCCTGCAAACGTTTGTTGTATGGTGCGATTATTTGGGTCAATATTGGGACGAGGTGAAGCTAACTCACGCAACATAATACGTTCCTGTTCACTCAGACTTGTCCAAATAGTTTTACATTCCGTTCGGACACCACGCCTTATTGCCAGATCATTAACTAGTTGATCACTGTTCGTAATAATTGTATTTGCATCCAAATTATCCAGCGTTTCCAATGCACGAAAACCTGCACTTATCAGACCAGCGTATCTTCCTGTCGCCCATAAAACGAAATCTAAAACATATTGATCGTATTTTAGATGGTTTCGCCTTATAAGTTCTGTCAACATGTTTCGCGCATCTGTTTCGTTGTAAGGCCCAATGTATATTATACTATTCGTAAATAGTTCAATGAACGATTCAATATCCTTCATTGGTACCCGCTGCCGTTCTACTGCATCAGGTAATGTGATGCGAGAAATAGTCATATATTGTAGTTTTTGGCTATTCGCATCATGTATGCCTCGTAAACTTTGAAAAAACTGGATAGGCATTTTGGCTAGAAGTTCTTCAAATGCGTCAAACATGAAAACAATTTGCACACCATTTTTAAAAAATATCTCAAGACTAAGTTCAAAATAGCGTACACCCAAAGCGGGTGATGATTCTTTGTTCTGAATCGCTTCATAAGTTTCGTAGAATACACGCACATCTTCTTCTGGTAATTCTGAAAAAGGGTGAGCTGCTAAGTACAAGCGGTGTATCATTAATTCATATGCCGCCCAAGTCTTAGTTGCATCAGAGGCATTTGGTGAAATTGTTGTCAGTAAATGTGGATCAATTATGATGGCTCTGAATGATTTTCCACCTGTAACATTCTTTATATAAACCCCTTGTACATTTGGGTTTGATAAGTGTTGCAACAAAATTGTTTTTCCGGTACTAGCTACTCCCACTAGCGAACAGCAGTCGCCTGCACGCCAGCGTTCCATTACAAGCCCTACTTCTTGCTGACGAAACTCTAAAGCGTATTTGGGAACAGGCTGCGAGTCCGTAACTAATCGCTCAATTTTGGTGCCCGAAGATTTTACGGGTAGTTGGGCTTCATTCATATGTTTCTCCCAATTCGCTATAACTAGCTCTAGGGCAGTAACTTTGGATTGGAAGGGCTTAGGGTCTGCTGCGGTCTGTTGCACCAATTTCAACTCATGTAGCCTGCGGCGCAAATCTGTAAGATGTGATTGGTTCAAGTTCTTGAGAATTTGACCCAAAGTAGTAAGTCCAATCTCATATTCTCCTCGAAACTCAACCCAATTTAAAACTTTTAATCTCCTAGGCACCTCGCAGTTTTGCACATGAAGTGGTATCACTGGTAGATATTGCTCTAAAGCTTCATTCCATTCACTTCTTACCTGTTCAGAAAGCACAGAGCCAGGGGTTAAGACAACCATTAACGCTCGTGCATCCCGAAGCCCATTGTCTATAGCTGTATTCCAATCCTCGCCCGGGCGAATGTCATGTATGTCAATCCATACTTCAATACCCTCTTTTTCAAGGTCATCGTGCAACTGGATTGCAAATTTTTGTCCATCATTTCTGGCATAAGAAAGGAAAACATGTTTAGGCATTCTGTTGGTTTCCAAGATAATCTCGACGATGAAATCACAATCATTCTATTATGGCAAAAAAGAATGAGCTATCAAAGGGAATTGCGCAAGTTCTTTTTTACCCCAAAGCCAATCTATCATCTACTTATGCATTTCTGTGAATAATTTTAACTGCCCGATTTGCGATACTTTCTCGACTCTTGTGACACGTTTCACGATGTTGTGCGTATAGAGAATAAGGTTCGCAAAACAACACGAGTAACTCGTTTCAGGAGGTTATGTTGAAATACGTTCGATTTTTAGTTGTGGTGGTGATGGCAGCCCTTGCAGCAGGGTGTGGTTCAAACGGTATTGGGAATACGGTGACGGGTTCCGGCACGAGCAAGACCGAAACACGCGAGGTCAGCGGTTTTCATTCGGTGCTGATTTCCGGCAGCGGCACTGTCACGATCACGGTTACGGGGACGGAATCGCTGACGATTGAGGCGGATGATAATATCCTGCCGTATCTGACCAGTGATGTCAGCAATGGACGGTTGGAACTCGGCACGAAACCGAACAGCAGCATCAGCCCCAAGGTCGGCCCTCAGTATACGCTGACGGTGAAAAGTCTGGACGATATTGATCTATCCGGTTCAGCGAACGCCACGATTACCGATCTCAATGCCGACACTTTTTCGGCTACGATCAGCGGTTCCGGCACCATCAGGGCGACGGGTCGGGCGGATAATCTGACGGTCAA
>JBGAGR010000315.1:0-8595 GCA_044226645.1 Aggregatilineales bacterium | reverse complement strand
AAAGTTATCAGGAAGGCATCAGCGGGCTGGACTGCCCAATCGTGAGTTACGGTCACTATGGAGCCAAGCATAACCCGATGGTTTTCTTCGACGATGTGACCGATGGCAATGACCGTCAATCCGCCAACTGCATCGACCATATCCGCCCCTTTTCCGAATTGGCGGACGATCTCGCCAACGGGAGTGTGGCGCGTTACAACTTCATCACGCCTGATACCTGCAATGACATGCACGATTTATTCGGCTGTAATACGCTCGATCAGGTCTACAATGGGGATAGTTGGCTGGCGGAGCAGGTACCCATGATTCTGGAGTCCGAAGCCTATCAGAATGGCGGCGTGATTTTCATCACCTGGGATGAAGGGGTCGGAGAGGATAGGCCGATTGGTTTAATCGTCCTCTCGCCGGATGCCAAAGCAGGTTACTCCAACGACATCCACTATACCCACAGTTCCACCCTGCGCACCCTACAGGAAATTTTCGGCGTGGAACCTCTACTCGGTGATGCCGCCAACGCCACCAGCCTCAGCGACTTGTTCAACACCTTCCCGTAGACCAATGTAAATTGGCGTGATCTACAGACATGATGAGAAATACGGGGTTGTAGGGGCGGTTCGTGAACCGCCCTCAGGGGAAACTCTATTACCCACCTTCACCCTTATTCCCCAGCAGACGTTTGCGCCGTTCTTCCAACGCCGCATTCACATCACCGCTGGCAGCGTGTTTGAGCGCTTCCTGCTCACGCAAACGCGCTTCCGCCTCGATCTCCTCCGGGGTTTTGATTTCAAAACTAGGATCGAGCAGCAGTTCAGGATTCACTTCCCGCTGCGGCAGACCATCTTTTTCCGGAGCCGCTTTCGGCACGGCACTCGTGGATTTCGCGGCAGGAGCTTCAGCCGCCTTTGACGCAGCAGTCGTCGTTTTCACGGCGGGAGTTTCAGCCGCTTTTGGCGCGGCGGCAGGTTTCTGAGCCAGTTTTGGCAAACGTGCCGAGCGGATAAATTCCAGCAGATTGAAATGAATCGAGAGCCGCCCCAGTATAAACGCGATGATGGCGGTCACAATCAGCGGCACGAGCGCATTCAACAGGTTGCCGACCACGACCATGCCGAGGATCAGCACCACGAACAGCGCGATAAGGCCAAGAAAATTACGCGGGTTCATAAGAGTCTCACTTCTTTAGTTTGTCGTTTTTATTATATCTCCCGGCATTGGATAAACGATCTCAATGGGTTCTTAGTTCGTAGTTTTTAGTTGTTAGTTTCCCTGAATAACTAAGAACTAATCACTAAGAACTAAAAACTGATGGTCTATCCTCATCCGATCTGAGGCTATTTTACAACTTTTCCGCCTCACAGGTACTCACTATTTTTGTAGCGTCCCCGCCCAATCGCCACCACGCCCACCTGCGGACAGAGTTCGCGCACCGGGCAGGCATCGCACTGTGGATAAGTCGGCTGGCACACTTCGCGCCCGAACTGCACCATCAGGCCGTTCCAGTAAGGCCACATCTCGCGCGGCAAAACTGCTTTCAGCGCTTCATTGATTTTGGGCGGCTGCTTGACCTCTGGCTTCACCAAACCGAGCCGCTTGCTGATTCGCGCCACATGCACATCCACCGTGATGTCATCAAAAATGCTGTAACCGACAGCCAGCGTCAGCACCGCTACTTTCCAACCCACGCCTTTGTACTGCGTCAGTTCATCGACAGTCTTCGGCACAACCCCGCCATTTTCCGCCACCTTCAGGCAGATGTCCCGCAGATACCGCCCTTTGCTCTCGTAGTACATCACCGGGCGAATCGCTTCGATGATCTGCTCATCACTGAGCGCCAGAATGCCTTCCGGCGAATCCGCTAGCGCGAACAAATTGGTCATGGCTTCCAGTGTGAATTCTTCGCGCGTCTGCGCACTCAGCATCGATGCCACCAGCGCCTTAAACGGCTGTCCCTCAAAATGGCTTAATGTGGTCGGAGGCCATTTTTCGGCAGCTTTGCTGATGCGCTCATAAATGTCGCGGATACGAGTGGTTTCATCCATATCGTTTGCTCATAACAACTGCTGAACAGCCGCCAGAGCGATTTTGTGCGGCTCATTGACGTAATTGCAATTGCACATCAGCACCGCTGTCGTATCCGTCGCTGGAAGATATAAAAACGCCGTTGCGAAACCGGGGATGCCGCCGTTGTGTCCATAAAACCGTCCCACCGGATCATCGAGGATGAACCAGCCCAATCCCACACTGTAATGCGGACGCTCATTGCCTGCTTCAGAAAGATGGGGTGTCCACCACACCTTACGGCTGTCCGTATTCAGGATGCTGTCATTGAAAAGCGAAGCCTTCCACAGCATCAAATCACTCACGGATGACAGTAAAATGCCAGCGCTAAAGGTGTTGCTGATGTCGTAAAACGGCTTATTGCGCAGCACACCGTCTGCATATACATATCCTTGTGCGCGGTTCGGCACAATTGCGTCATAGTCATTCGCCCGCGTATGAATCATGCCCAGCGGCTTGAGGATATTTTCCTGCAAATAATCACCGTATGATTTGCCGCTCACCGCCTCGATCAACATGCCCAGCAGGTAAAAACCCGTGTTGTCATAGGCATGGCGTGTCCCCGGCGGAAAATTCAGCGGCAGTTCCCGTACCAGATCAAGCACTTCCTCATGCGACTTGGCATCGCGGCTGTAGTTCCAATAAGTCTCTACCGAGGTATAGTTCGGAATGCCCGATTGGTGCGCGAGGCAGTGACGGATCGTGATCGTCTGCCATGTCTCCGGCAAATTGGGCAAATATTTGGCGACGAAATCATCCAGCGCTATGGTGCCCCGCTGTGCCAGCAGCAGCACCGCCTGCGCCGTGAACAGCTTGGTCACGGACGCGATTTCAAAGACCGTTTGCGCAGTGACCGCAACCCCATGTTCCAGATTTGCCAGACCATAATACCCTTGATGCACCACTTCCTTGCCGCGTTGAATCCTCAGCGCCAGACCCGGTATGTGATATTCACTCATGCTTTGCTGAATCAAATCATCGATCATCGCTGCGCTATCCTGAGTTCGTAGAACAGTTTTTCTGCCATCAACAGAAATATTACAACTGGATCGACTCCATCGCAACATCACATCCGCTGAAATTCTGTTTCTATGTATAATCGTTCTTCAGGTAAATGAACACAATAAGTGTTCCGTACTCCACCATATAACGCTCGAAATACCGTCGACCATAGGGGGTCTCATGGCTGATTCGGATTCTGCTGCCTCGCACGAGAGTGCCAATGTATTCATCTCCTATTCCCGCAAGGACAAGGACTTTGCTGTTCGGCTGACAGATGCCTTGAAAGCGGCGGGTAAGCAGTCCTGGATTGATTGGGACAATATCCCGCTGACGGCTCAATGGCAGGATCAGGTTAATCAGGGTATCGATAGTACGGATGTATTTGTGATTGTGGTCAGCCGCAATTCGCTGGTCTCGGAGCATTGCAACAAGGAAATGGAAAAAGCGCGTCTGCAACACAAGCGCATCGTGCCTGTCGTATTGCAGGAAATCGATATCAAAGCAGTTGCCGGGGAATGGTTTCAAAAGCCCTGGGAACAAATGGCGCGGGATAATTGGGCGGAAATTCAGAAATGGCAGTGGTTGACGTTTCAGGAAAATGATGACTTCACCCAATCGCTGGCTAAACTGATTGTCATGATCGATAAAGACCTGAATTACGTTCAGACCCATACCCAGTGGTTGAAACGCGCTCAGGATTGGGATAAAAAAGGTCGCAATGAAAGTCTGATGCTGCGAGGCGATGAACTTCAAGAAGCGGAAGAATGGCTTTTTCGAAGTGTTACGAAAGAACCACCACCCAGTAAGCTCCATCAGGAATTTATAGAAGCCAGCCAGAAAGCAGACAAGAGACGCAGAACGCTTGAGGCTGAATTAGTTAATCAAGCAAAAACCGCAGAAGCACGAGCGAACAAGTTCAGAAATCGATTCCTCTATTTTCTGGTTCTGGTGACTGCTGTGGGGATAAGTGCTTATTTAGGTGGACGTGGGTCGCAGATTCATGCCGAAGATGAAACTGCCCGTTCCGATGATGCCACCAGTTGGTCGCCGGACGAAACGCGCGTCCTGACTATCGACACCGCCCGTAGCGATAAGCTGGTGTATGTCTGGGATGACGTGACCGGGGAAAAGCTGCTCACCCTCGTCGGCCACACGGATACAGTACGCGACGCGGCATGGTCGCCGGATGGCACAAAAATCGCCACCGCCAGCATCGATAATACCGCCCGAATCTGGGATGCTGCTACCGGGAAAGAACTGCTCAGGTTTACCGAGCATACCGACCACATCAACGTCATCGCCTGGTCGCCGGATGGCACACGACTCGTTACAGGTGGTGATGACCGCATCGCCCGTGTCTGGGATGCCACTACAGGAAAAGTGCTGACCACCTTTGATTTACATGACAGCGCTATCACCAGCGCACACTGGGCGCACGATGGCAGCGAAATCATCACCACCGACCACAACCGCCGTACCTATATCTGGGACGCAACAACCGGCAAAGAGAAAGTTGGCTTTTCCGGCACAGGCCGCTCCTAAAACATCTATGCCTCCCTGTCGTCACAGACCACAATCCGCCTATAATGATCTGGATGCAAACAGGAGGGACGGTCTATGTCGAAACGAGCCTTATTCATAATCATCTGCTGTGCGGTTCTGCTGCTCAGTGCTTTCTCGACCAGCGCACAGGGAGCAGGTTGGGTAAGCTGGCTGTATGACTACGCCACCGGACACATGACCGAAATCGATAACACGGGCGCGGTGCTGGACGACTTCGCCTTACCACTCCCGGCAGGCTTTGACCACTATCCCAACCGCGCCTCTGTTGGACACGGCGGCAGTCCTGTTGCCTATGTCGCCTATAACAGCCAGACCCTTCAGGGCGCATTAATCGTCAGCCAGCGCGATACGATGATCGCCACCTTCAATCTCCCGCTGACCATTTCCGACAGCAGCGAATTTGTCACCGATTCGTCCCTGTTCAACGAAGATAATTCGCTGGTCGCGCTCGGCTACAGTCTCGATGGTGGCGGCTGGGGTCTAATCGTCCTTGACCTGCGCACTGGTGCGGTGTCTTATACCCTCCGTTATGACGATGCGCGAGTCGCCCTTTTGGGACTGCAAGCAGGCAATAGTCTTACGCCCGTCGTGCGGCGTTTCAGTGGGCGCATTGTCACCTTCAGCATGGTACAGGCTGGCACAGAAGGCCAATCGCACTATGACAGCTACGACTGGAATATCGACAGCGGAGCAATAGCCATCAATCCGGTTTATGCCAGCCTCGACAGTGATACCTTTTTCGGCACAGGCGAGGTCATTATGAGCCTCGCGGATGATCGTCTGCTGAATCACGCCGCCGAATTCACGTTTTTTCAGGCCAATACAGTGCAGGTTTATGACCCCGCCAGCGCATCACGTTTCCCCTTCTACAGGCACGCTGCCCACCTCCGTCAGCATGAACGAAGTGCGCGGGACAGCCGATGGTTTCATCTACACCACCACCACCTTTAACCCTGGCGCGACCACGCTGGTCGATGTCAATACCCGCACCGGATTGAATGCTGGCGTTCCCGTTTGGACGAGTAACCCCGGTGGAAATCAGGTCATCGCCTGGGTCGGCAGCAATCTCGTCACGCCCCAGATCGCTTATCCACCCTGGATACCGCTGGCGGCGGCAGTTTACGCTCCCGGTAGCACGCCGATTATCGCGCCAACAGCCTTATTCGCCACCACACCCGAAGGCGTTTCCCCCTCGCAGCTTCAGGGCGCGCCCACACCGTCGATTAATCGCTTTCTGGCAGTGGGAACAGTCGCCATCGCCCACACCACCGAGGGCGATCAGTTGAATGTCCGCCTCGTCCCCAGCGTCAGCGCCGATATTATCGGCAAATTGAGCGACGGGGATCGCGTCATGCTGCTGGAAGGGCCGCGCACCTCCGAGGGCTATAACTGGTGGAAAGTACGCACCTCCGCCGCCATTGAAGGCTGGGTGGTGGAAAGCGTGAATGACAACGGTCAACGCCTGCAAACCCTCGTGCCGGGATAACAACGGGAAACAGTAGAGGCGGCGTTGGGTTGAGCAGGCACTTTGCCAGTAAATTGAATGGTAACCTGTTCAAAGAGGGTCATCGTCATGCGCCGCTATTTTCTCTTTCTCCTCATTTTGTTCCCAATTTTGTCCGGCATCACCGCTGCACAGAATCGCCCCTACGGCTGGACAGCGTGGCTGCACTATGGACGGCATATGACATTGGTGAATGCTGCGGGTGAAAGCCTGCGTGAAGTTGAACTCCCCCTGCCAGAGGGGTATAGCTCAGCATTGGGTGCAGCTATTTCACATAACGGCGATTTAATTGCTTACCAAGTCGATATTCCCGGTACGCTCAACACACATATCGAAGTCTACGACAGCGTGAGTCAAGAGCTTGAATTGGATTATGCTGTCCCGGCTTTTTCGATAGTCGCTCCTCTGATGATTGGCGATTACAATTTCAATGAAGATGATACAGCATTAGCCATCGCTTATAATTTTCTGCGCCCGTCTGATGGAACGTTTGATTGGGTAATACAGGTGATTGATATTTCAACCGGACACATTATCCATCAACTGACCAGAGATGAATTTACCTCGCGCAATACAGATTACGCAGCCGACAGGATTTACGGAGTGCGGGTTCAGCGCTATGACCACTCGAAAATTAGTTTCAAGTTACAGCGTAATGATACGACATCGGAAATGAGTGATTTCGTCTGGAATTATGTCTGGAACACAGATACAGCCGACATAGAGTTGGATATTGCCTACAGTGGTGGCAGGGTGGAGGTGTTTGAGCCAACCGGAGAGATAATCAGTTATGTCGCAAAACTGGATTATTCGAATTATACCGTTGGGGTGTATGACCCATTCCTCCGTGCCCGTTTTCCGTTTTTCGTCAGCGACTTCGCCCCTGAACCGCATTTCATTCAGAATGCTGAACGAATCATTATGCGTAATAGGTTCACTGATTCAACTTTAGTCCTCGTTGAACGAAATGGAGAGGTGATTGACCAATGGTCGGCACCGGGCAATGTAATTCTCCGCAGTTTACGGGGAACACCAGATGGGTTTTTATATACTGTTGCCCTTCGGACACGCGCCATGATTGAATCGCCTTTTGAGCTTGAATATCCTATTGAAGTTCCTTCCCTGTTCGCAGTTGACACTCGTGATGGTAAGTTGGGCACAGGACACCCCATTTGGTGGTTGAGCTTCAAAGAATTCCATGAACGGGCGAAAGTTGAGCATCCTGCTCTGGAAATTGTCTGGGTACACAGTGATATGCCAGCCAGTGCTTATATTCCCTGGGCGCAGTTAGCCCCACCCGTTTATGAACCGACACCCGTTCCACCGGAAGATTTACCCCCTCCGACCATGATCCCCACGCCAGAACCACTCTTTCAGGTCGGCATGACCGTGACGGTGCAGACGACAGGCGGCGAAATCCTCAATCTGCGTGTTGACCATACCCGCAAGGCCGAGGTGATTATGTACCTCGAAGATGATATGAAGCTGACGCTGCTGGAAGGCCCGGTTGAGGCGGAAGGCTATACCTGGTGGCGTGTCCGCACCGAGGATGGCATCGAGGGCTGGACAGTCGAAAATAACGGCGAACTGCAAACCCTCGTGCCGGGATAAAGATACAAATTACGAATAGAATGTAGGGACACGATACATCGTGTCCGCTGTCAAAAATAGAAACCAATTTAGGAGTACCCATCATGACTACCCCACGCATCGCGCCGCTTGACCCGCCCTATGACCCGGACATCGAAGCCATGCTGATGAAGTGGATGCCTCCCGGCGCGGCAGTCGAACCGCTGCAATTGTTCCGCCTGCTGGCACGGAATCCCGAATTCATGTCACGGATGCGTCCGTTAGGCTCAGGCATTCTCGGTAAGGCCAGTTCCATTGACCCACACGAACGGGAAATCGTGATTGATCGTGTCTGCGCCCGGACAGGCTGCGAATACGAATGGGGAGTGCATGTCACATCCTTTGCTGCGGCGCATGGCCTTTCTAAGGAACAGATTCGTGCGACAACCAGCGCTTTTGCCGAAGATAGCGTCTGGTCAGAACGCGAAAGTCTGCTCATTCAGTTGGTTGATGAACTGCACGACACATCCACCATTTCTGACAGCCTGTGGTCACGCCTGGAACCGCACTGGATACCCGAACAATTGATGGAACTCATCATCATTGTCGGCTGGTATCAACTGATTTCCTTCATGGCGAACGCCACACGCCTCCCGCTCGAATCCTGGGCAGCGCGTTTTCCGCAGCCTTAGTTTCCGCCGTGCGTTATAATTTGGCTGAAAATTTATTGGAATGGTGTTTTTTGAAAGGACTCATCCTATGTCGGACACGCACGACCTGGACGAACTAACGCTGGCTAAAATCCGCGAGGCGCATGTCGTCAACGGCATCCCCGGCGACCATTACAAAGTGCCCTATCGCAATATCCGCCATTTACTTTCGACTCATGCCAAAGTCTC
>JBGAGR010000314.1:0-8623 GCA_044226645.1 Aggregatilineales bacterium | reverse complement strand
CTTCTTTATTGAGGGCTTCTTCCAATGTACTGTGCAGGGCAAAGTTGACAGCCTGCTTGATATAGGCAATGGCTTTGGTGGGCGCAGCAGCATATTCGAGAGCTATTTTGTTCACCGTTTCCATCAGTTGGTCAGCAGGGGCGACCTGATTGATGAGGCCAAAATCAAGGGCTTCCTGTGCCGAAATCTTGCGCCCGGAAAGCATCAATTCGAGGGCATGAGTCGTTCCAATAAGACGCGGGAGCATCCACGTTGAGCCGCTGTCTGGAATCAGACCGATTTTGACAAACGCCTGTAAAAACGAAGCGCTATCAACTGCAATTTTGAGATCACAGGCTAAAGCGATGCTCATCCCTGCACCTGCTGCTGTGCCGTTAATAGCGGCGATAACTGGCTTTGCCATGCTGCGAATGCCCAAGATAATCGGATTGTAATTGCGCGTCAGGTGTTCTTGAAAAGAAAAGTTCCCACTGCCTATACCGCGCTCCAAACCCTCTGCCAGATCAGCCCCGGCACAAAAACCACGCCCTGCCCCGGTCAGAATAACCACACGAACAGATGCATCTTCGTCAGCAGCTTTTACGGCAGCATTCAATTCATGCAGCAGCGTATCGGTCAGCGCGTTGAGCTTATCGGGGCGATTCAGGGTGATTTTGAGAACTGCGCCATCTTGCTCGTAAAGCAGGGTTTCGTAGGTCATTAAATTTTCCTTGTTGTTATAAAGGTTTCATTTGTTCGAAGGGCTGCTGACAATCATTGCAATAGAATATCATGCGGCAGGGGGTTGAACCAAAACTGTTACGGAGGGATGTGCGATCCGAACCGCAATGGGGACAAATAACTTTATCGAGAAGTGTAACTGCGAAATTACCACCGTGTCGTGGTGGCGGCGCAAGACCAAACAAGCGCAGCTTTTCGCGAGTATCATTACTGAGCCAATCGGTTGTCCAAGGAGGATTGAGCACTGTCGTAATCTCAACATGCGCGAATCCCAACTGCTGCAAACGATTTGCAATGTCCGTTTTCATGGCCTGCAAGGCAGGACAGCCGGAAAATGTCGGAGTGATAGTGACGTTTACCGATTCGTCGGACAGAATGGCAACATCGCGCACAATGCCCATCTCGACCAGCGAAACAACCGGGATTTCGGGGTCTTTGACTTCATCAAGCGCTTGCCAGATGGTTTCCGGTAATACCATAGATACCTCTCGTCCCTCACCATTTCGCATCCGGGTAAGCACGGGCGACCTGCTGCAAATCTGCCAAAAGCGGCGCAAGATATTCTGAATGCTGTTCGCGACTTTGCGGCGCAATGTTGAAAAGAGGAGGAACTGTCAAACCAGATTGCTGTAGAAACGGAAGAACAGTTTGCCCCCAACGGGTAAGAATGCTCAATTGGCTCGGAACATAGCCTCTGGTCAATACTTCGCCCAGATGATTCGCACTTAGTCCTATAGAAGCTCTCACAAGGTGATCACAAGCAGCCTGCATTCGACGATTACTTTCTTCTGTGCCAAGGCCGAGCCGCCGTACCCAAGCCGATGTATGACGTAGGTGATATATTTCCTCAACACGAATCTTGGCGGCGACATCCGCGATAGGTTGATAAGCACTGTGGACAAGCAAATCCAGCCGCACCATTTCGAACGAATCAAAAAGGTACTGGCGCAGCATGGAAAACGCCCAATCACCTTTGGGGAGTTCGACAAATTGAGTAGAGCGGAAATCCGAGGCGGCGCGGCGGTAAACCAATTCATCGGGGTAGGTTTCACGGTCTTTGCCGAGCAAATCTGCTGCTAATTCATACCACACCCTTGCATGACCGATTTCATCGAGCGCGATATTGGCAAAAGCGATGTCCTCTTCGAGAATCGGCGCGTGACCACACCACTCTGAATCGCGATGACCGAGGATAAGTTCATCATCCGCCAGAGCGATTAAATAAGCCGCAAGCGCGTCTTTGAGTTCTGGGTTCATAAGCGAGACTTCAATTTCTGCATAATCGCTTCCGTATGAAAAAACGATTGGTCGCGGTAATCTTTGGTGGCAGAAGGCGCGAACAGTGCTGCAATATCTTCCGGTGCAGAGCGAGTTATCGCACTCTTAGGGAATACCCACCAGACCAGTGCCGAACGATTCGCTATGGTTTCCAGTGCATTTTTCATTGCCGCTCCGGGCGAGGATGCTTGAACCTCCCCCACATAACCATTCACACCTTTATGAGTACGTTTCTCGAACAGGTAGAAAGTTTGCTCCTCACCATTTATCGCGTTATCAACGTCGGAAAACCAATTGGGATTAAGTGCCAATTCTTCAGCCGTTTTCGAAAATATGGCGGAGGCTGGAACGACCCATAGACTGACACAGGCTGGACGACGGGCAAACACATCTCGCGCATTCAGCAGTGCCATTTCAGCATCTGGCGCATGAACTGAGCCGGAATAGACATGCGGCGCACCAACTTTTTCCTGATGAAAGACGATGAAACGAGGCCACTGGGTATCAGTCATCGGTTACGCATACTTTTCGGCATAAGCTGCCATAGCTTCACGCACCCACAGTCCATCTTCATGTGCCTGACGACGATCCGCCATGCGCTCGGCATTGCAAGGGCCGTCACCTTTGACCACCCGCCAGAATTCGTCCCAATCAATTTTGCCGATTATCCAGTTACCGGATTCTTCGTCGTAGCGCAAATCAGAGTCGGGGATGGTCAGACCAAGCGCCTGCAAATCGGGAACCATCTGGTTGATGAAGGTCTGTCGCAACTCGTCGTTGGTTTTGGTCTTGATACCCCAGCGAATGAGAATAACGCTGTTGGTCGAGTCAGTATCATGAGGGCCAAACATCATCAGCGTAGGCCACCACCAGCGGTTGAGGGATTCCTGCATCATGGCTTTTTGTTCAGGCGTACCTGTCGCGAGTGTGATGACAATATCCTGCCCCTGACGCTTATGGAAATTTTCTTCGGCACAGATACGGAGCATGGCACGAGCATAGGGGCCATAGGAGCATTTCGCCAACATAGTCTGGTTGAGAATCGCTGCGCCATCGACCAACCAGCCAATCGCGCCCATATCCGCCCAAGTGAGCGAGGGGTAATTGAAAATGCTGGAATACTTGGCTTTGCCACTCAAAAGCGCGTCGATCATTTCTTCACGAGTCGCGCCGAGCGTTTCGGCGGCATGATAAAGGTACTGCCCATGTCCACCCTCGTCCTGCACTTTCGCCAGCAAAATCAGCTTGCGGCGCAGCGAGGGCGCACGGGTGATAAATGCGCCTTCCGGCAGCATTCCCACAATTTCGCTGTGAGCGTGCTGGGAAATCATGCGGATAAGCTGACGGCGGTATTCATCCGGCATCCAGTCACCCGGTTCGATCTTTTCGCCCCGCGCGATACGGGCTTCAAAGGCCTGTACTTTTTCGTCATCCGTTCGTATATCTTCAATCGGGTCTACTGTCGCACCGTACATACACCCTCCACATCCGTTATAATCACACTAAATGCACCCGGAATATCAGCTTATTATGCAACCCAGAATTTCTCCTAAGCGTATCCTGATTCGCAGCCTGGTTATCATCATTTTGCTGCTGGCGACCTGTCTCATCTGTAATATTCTGGGGCAGTTGTATTTGCCATTTCCATCAGGCTAGATTCACCCAGACACTTTTGACCTGCGTATACAGTTCAAGGGCATCCTTACCCATTTCGCGTCCGAAGCCGCTTTCCTTATAACCGCCAAAGGGTGCAGCAGCGTCGATCAAGCCATACTGGTTAATCCAGACCGTCCCGGCTTTGACCGCAGCGGCAAAGCGATGGGCACGGCTGATGTCGCGCGTCCAGACTCCAGCAGCGAGGCCGTATTGGGTGTTATTCGCGCGCGTGACCAATTCATCCCAATCATCGAAAGCCGTCACAGCGACGACAGGGCCAAAGATTTCTTCCTGTACCATCTGAAGCGTGTCATCCTGATGGGCAACAACAGTTGGCGGCAGGAAATAGCCGTTTGCCAGTTCGCCGCCCAGCCGTTCACCACCAGCGACCACCTGCGCTCCACCGGATTGACCACTCTGGATGTACCCGAGGACACGATCAAGCTGTGCCTGTGACACAACCGGGCCGAGATGGGCATTGCCGAAACCGCTGCCGACACGAATTTTCTGTGATTCAGCCGCCAAGCCTTCTACAACCTGATCGTATACTGAACGCTCGACGAAAAGGCGTGAACCGGCGACGCATTCCTGTCCGGTGTTGCTGAAAACCGCCCAAGTCGCGCCTCTGATGGTACGAGAGAGATCAGCATCGGCAAAAATCACGTTGGGTGATTTGCCACCGAGTTCGAGGCTGACACGCTTCAAATTGCTGGCGGAGGAGGCTTGCAGAATCTTGCGCCCAACTTCAGTTGATCCGGTAAAGGCTACTTTGTCGATGCCGGGATGGGCGGCAATGGCTGCGCCTGCCGGAACGCCAAAGCCTGTGAGGATGTTCACTACTCCGGCGGGAACACCAGCTTCCTGCAAAATCTCGCCCAAACGCAGTGCCGAAAGAGGGGTCTGTTCAGCGGGTTTGAGAATACAGGTATTACCACAGGCCAACGCAGGCGCGAGCTTCCAGGCAGACATCAGCAGGGGGAAATTCCAGGGAATAATCAGGCCGACTACACCCATCGGTTCGCGGACAGTGTAGACCAATTGGTTGGGAAAGGATACCGGAATCATGGAACCTTCAATTTTACTCGCCCAGCCAGCGTAATAGCGGAAATGACGAACCGCCTGCGGAACATCCACACGTGACGAAACACGCAGCGGTTTACCGTTATCAAGTGTTTCCAGTTCTGCCAGTTCATCTGTATTGCGCTCAATCAGATCAGCAATTTTCCAGAGCAGATTGCCGCGCTCGGAGCCACTCATTTTGCTCCAACTATCGTTCTCGAAGGCCTGACGGGCAGCATCAACCGCGAGGTTAACATCTGCCGCACCAGCAGCAGCCACTTGAGCGAGCACCTGCCCGGTAGCGGGGTTAATCGTATCGAAAGTCGAGCCATCAGCAGCAGGAATCCATTCACCGCCGATGAATAATTTTTTAGGTTGAGCTTCTAAAAAGGCAATTGTGGAGGGTTTCAGGGTCACATCTGGCAAAACAGGCTGAGGCATGTTGGCTCCTTCATTGCGGCGGAGATAGGCTTTACACCACGGTGCCAAGCCTATCTCATTATAGCTTTATCTGGTGGGTAATATCATTTCGTCACCTCGTACAAATGTGACAAATACCATCGAAAAAACCTCGCTTTCGTTAGCGGGATTCTGTGACAAGGCGCGCTACAATAGACACGATTTTTTGAATGGAGAGCAGGAGCAACCATGAAACGCATCGCAGTCCTTACCAGCGGAGGGGATGCCCCCGGAATGAATGCCGCTATTCGCTCAGTGACCCGTACCGGAATCGCCAGAGGATGGGAAGTATTTGGCGTACAGCACGGTTATGCTGGTCTAATGAGTGGTCAAATCCGCCCATTGGGCGCGCGCGATGTTGGCGGCATTATCCAGCAGGGCGGGACGATACTGGGCAGCGCTCGTTCGGCAGAATTCAAATCCGAGCCAGGACGACTAAAAGCCTTGCACGAACTCCGCCAGCGCGAAATCGAAGGATTGGTGGTGATTGGCGGCAATGGTTCACAAACAGGTGCACATGCCCTTAACAAATTGGGTTTTCCGACCGTTGGCATAGCCTCAACGATTGACAATGATCTGTTTGGTTCGGAAATTACCATTGGGGTGGATACGGCTTTGAATATCGCGCTGGAAGCGATTGACCGACTGAAAATCACTGCTTCTTCGCATCAACGTGCCTTTCTGGTCGAAGTGATGGGACGCGACTGCGGCTATCTGGCGCTCATGAGCGGGATTGCTGGCGGCGCGGAGGCAATAGTCATCCCCGAAATCCCGACAGAACCAGAAGACATTGCCAAGGAACTGCGGGAAGCTTATGAACGCGGGAAAGCCCACGCTATCATCGTGGTTGCAGAAGGTGCGAAGTATAACGCGGCGGCACTGGAGAAGTATTTCAAAGAACACGCGGCGGCACTGGGGTTTGAACTACGCGCGTCAATCCTCGGACATATTCAGCGCGGTGGAATGCCGGGTGCATTTGACCGACTGCTGGCAACCCGTCTGGGCGCGGCAGCCACAAAATGCCTGGACAAAGGTGAATTTGGGGTACTGGTCGGTCTGAATAAAGGCGAAATCACATCAACGCCACTTTCAGTAGTGGTCAGCAGCAAAAAACCGCTTGACCCGACACTTTTCGAGCTGGCGCACGAGCTGGCACAGTAACTGTACTGCAATGACCCTTTATAGCCCGTCAAAATGTGGTAAAATGACATTAACGGGCGTGAAATAGTATCGATGCGGAATGCGGGGCGGTGAGTAGCGCGAAGGCGCATTGCAAAACGTGAAATCCGTCCATTCAACGTATTTCGTAGACTCCTGGGCAGTACAGGACACGTCCACTAAAAAGCCCTCATCGCGGTGATGAGGGCTTTCCCATTCAATTGACTTAGCTTCGATTACTTTAACTGGATAATCGTCGTGATGTAGGGCGCGAGGCTGAGCAGCGGTGAGTAATTATCAAACCCGCCAGCAGTATTTGCGATTAACGCAGATGGTTCCCCTTCCCCAAAGATAGTGCTTGCCGATAGTGTCCCGCTGAAGGAACCTTCCGGAAGCGTCAGTGCATAGGCATCCTGCACCTTATCCGATAGGTTGATAATCACCAGCAGCGATTCATCGGCTGTCGAACGGATAAAACTGTAAACATTGGCGGATGCGCTCTGTACTGCGGTGTAATCGCCTATCCGCAGTGCAGCGTGATCATTACGGAAGTGAATTAAATCACGGTAGTTACTCAGGAGCGAATTCGGGTCATCAGTTTCCGAAGCAACATTAAAATCTGCTTCATTGGTCTTGCAGTTCTTGCCAGACATGAAGGACTCGGTACGCTTTTGCGAATCCCACTGCATGGGGGTGCGAATGCACTCATCCGGCTTGGGGCCAATCATACCGATTTCTTCACCATAATACAGGAACGGCACACCCGGACTGGTCAGCAGAACAGCAGCAGCGGCTTTGTTCTTATCGACGTTCCCCTGTAACTGACTCATCAACCTGTCCTGATCGTGATTGGTTAGGAATGTGCCATACTGCCCCGGTGGGAAGAGTTTTACGGAGCGCTGCTGCACGGGTGTCAGGCTGGAACCACGTCCATTTTTGGCGGCGCTGACCATCGCACCAGCCAGGTCGAACTCGAAAGCCAGATCGAGGTCATTCGGCACATAGGGCGCGACTTCAAAACTGCTCGTCCAGACCTCACCAATCGTGAGCGCGTCTGGCGAAACCGACTTCACATAATCCTTGTACTTCTGCAACCACGTCATATTACCCGGCGAACTCGCCAGTTTATTGTCATCCTCGACGTAGTAACGCGCTCCATCCAGCCGGAAACCATCTGCACCCATATCCTGCAACCAGAATTTGGCGACATCATCCACAGCCTGTGTCACGGCTGGATTACGCATGTTGAGGTCAGGCATCTGATCCCAGAACACTGCGTAATAATAACGATTGCCATTTTTGTACCAGACCTGCTGCCCCCAGGGACCAATCTGGGAGGGTTTAGTCGCGCTCCAACGATACCAACTGTCATGCTGCGAACCGGGCTTTTGGGCATCAACAAACCAGGGATGCTGCGCGGAAGTGTGATTAATCACCATGTCGATGATGACCGCGATTCCGCGTTTATGCGCCTCGGTCATCAACTGCTTAAAATCATCGTTCGTGCCGTAATCGGGATTGACGGTCATATAATCGGTCACGTCGTAGCCATGATAGCTGGGCGATTTGAAAATCGGCATCAACCAGATTCCGGTCACGCCGAGATCGGTATTGGTGGTCGGGTCGCCGTCATTCAGATAATCCAGTTTGCTGATAAGTCCCTTTAAATCACCGATGCCATCGCCATTGCTATCTTGAAAACTGCGAACAAAAACCTCATAAAATACACGGTCATTCCACCAGGGTGCTGCGCCGCTATTGGTCTGCGCCTGAGCAGCAAGGGGTACAGTAAATCCCAGCAGGAGAATACCTAGCCAACAGCTTATAAAGGCTTTTTTCTTCACAATATATTCCTTTAATTCATTTCCGGTATCATCGCTCGATGTCGTTCGACAATCGGCTTCAGATGATAAATCAAGCGCTCGATTTCGGCAGCAGTGCTGTGCTTACCCAGCACAAAGCGCATCTGCCCCATCAGGCGATCCAGGTCGATACCCATCGCCAGCAGCACGTGGCTCGGTTCTTGCTGTCCCGTAGTGCAGGCACTTCCGCCGCTTGCTCCGATTCCGACTTCATTGAGGTCAAGCAGGATCGAATCACCATTGAGTTTCATCATGGTAAAACTGGAATGACCGGGCAGGCGTTCAGTGGGGTGTCCGGTCAGTTCGGCTTCCGGAATCGTCGTCAAAATCCCTTTGATGAGCTGATCGCGCAGCGGAATTAAACGGGCTACAGTGTTGTCACGTTCGGCTTCTGCCAATTTGAGGGCTTCCGCCAGCCCGACGATTAAGGC
>JBGAGR010000313.1:0-7937 GCA_044226645.1 Aggregatilineales bacterium | reverse complement strand
GAGATCAGCAAATGTGCCCCAGGCTGCTTCCCCGCCCAGCGCCGTTCCATATATGCGCCAACCGCTTCACTCATCGGATACACTTCATCGCGGAAAAAGCGGTAAGGAACCGCCGACCACAATTCTTCCGATGCCCCTTCCGCCAATTCTTTCGCCAGTGTTCGTACTTTAGCCATCGCATTATTCGGCATGGATCGCTGCGACACACGGGCGATAAACTGCTCTAACTTCTCCTGATTGTCGTCGCTCATAAGGCTTTTGGCTCCTATTGGACTTATGCTTCTGCCCCATTCCATCCTAAAGTCGAATGATAAAGTCGTGAATAGGACGGAGGTTCACATGTCCATAATACTCGAATTTCCCTGGTTTGAACGCCACTTTGATTTTGATATGCCGCTGTGGATGTATCCCAATATTCTGGAACGGCTGCGCGGCACGCCTGCCCGCCTGGAAGAAACTGTCACCGGGGTATCGTCTGCTGTATTAACCCATCGCATCGGTGAGGAATGGTCACTTCAGGAAAACGCTGGACATCTGTGGGATATGGAAGCACTGTGGTCAGGGCGTTTGGAGGACTTTTTAAACGGCGTGGAAACCCTGCGCGTGGCAGACCTCACTAACCGCAAAACTTACGACGCGAACCACAACGCCAGTCCGATAGATAGCATCCTCGCCAATTTCCGCCGCGAACGGATGACTTTTCTCGCCAAACTCGATGCACTGGACGAAGCCACTATCCAGAAAACCGCCCTCCATCCACGTCTGAAACAGCCCATGCGCGTCATCGACCATGTGTTTTTCGTCGCCGAACATGACGATCACCATCTGGCGCAAATCGCCCGGCTCAAACGGCTGAAGTAGACCGCCGAATCGCACGCCAGATACCTAAACTGTCGATTGTGGCGACCCGCAAAATGGATAGCGCGCTAAAAACCGAGAGAATACTGAAAATCGAAAGCACGCTGCCGAAGCTTCCAATTGAAAGGATGCTCCCGGTGCTGCCGATACTCAAAATGCTGCCTGTGCTACCAATGCTGAGAATACTACCGACGCTCCCAATGCTCAACAGACTCGCAGCACTGCCGATATTCCGATTTTTCATGTCTCTGTTACTCTGTCTCTCCGCTGCTCTGTGTTAATTTCTTCTCTTTGCGTCTTTGCCTCTCTGCGACTTTGCGTTGAATCTTCTCAAATACTCACATTCGGCCTATATTCCCCGAACACCCCGCGCAAAGTATGACAAATCTCGCCCAGCGTCACATCATTCTCCACACAGGTGATGAACAGCGGCATCAGATTTTCACTGCCCTTTGCTGCCGTTTCCAATTGACCGCGTAGTTCCGCCACTTTTGCATTATCACGTTTCGCCCCTAGATCAGCCAATTTCTGACGCTGCGCCGCCTCAATTGCCGGATCGACCCGCAGCAAATCTGGCTTTATTTCTCCCTCCACAGCGAATTGATTCACACCCACAATAACCTGTTCGCCGTTCTCTACCGCCTGCTGATATTGATAGGCCGCTTCCTGAATTTCGCCGTTGATGAAGCCATTCTCAATCGCCCGTAACGAGCCGCCCATTGCGTCAATTCGCGCGATGTAATCTTCCGCCCGACTGACAATTTCACTCGTCAGGCTTTCAATCGCGTAACTCCCTGCCAGAGGGTCAACCGTATCCGCCACACCTGTTTCATGCGCGATAATCTGCTGAGTCCGCAGCGCGACCTGCACCGCTTTCTGCGTTGGCAGTGCCAGCGCCTCGTCCATGCTGTTGGTATGCAGCGATTGTGTCCCGCCCATCACTGCTGCCAGTGCTTGCAGGGCCACCCGCACAATATTATTTTCCGGCTGCTGCGCCGTGAGCGTACTGCCGCCCGTCTGCGTATGAAATTTCAACTGCCAACTGCGTGGATTTTTCGCCCCAAAGCGTTCCCGCATGATCTTCGCCCACAGCTTACGCGCCGCGCGGAATTTGGCGATTTCTTCCAGAAATTGATTGTGCGCGTTGAAAAAGAAGGATAACTGCGGCGCGAAATCGTCCACTTCCTGTCCGGCATCAATCGCCGCCTGCACATAAGCGATGCCATTCGCCAGCGTGAAAGCGACTTCCTGAACCGCCGTGCAGCCTGCCTCGCGAATGTGATACCCGCTGATGCTGATGGTATTCCACTGCGGCACACTCGTTTTGCAGTAGCCGAACAAATCCGTAATCAATCGCAGCGACGGCGCAGGTGGGAAAATATAAGTTCCCCGCGCGACATACTCTTTCAAAATATCGTTCTGAACCGTCCCGCGTAGCTTGGCTTCCTCCACGCCCTGACGTTTCCCAACCGCGATATACATCGCCAGCAAAATCGTCGCCGGAGCGTTAATCGTCATGCTGGTGGACACCTGATCGAGCGGAATCGCCTCGAACAGCCGCGCCATATCATGAATGCTGCTGATGCTCACGCCCACCTTGCCCACTTCGCCCAACGCCATCGGGTCGTCGGCATCATAGCCAATCTGCGTCGGCAAATCGAACGCCACCGAAAGCCCGGTTTGACCCTGTTCCAGCAGATAGCGATAACGGGCATTTGATTCTTCCGCCGATGCATACCCGGCATACTGGCGCATCGTCCAGAACCGCCCACGATACATGGTCGGCTGTACACCGCGCGTAAACGGATAAGTGCCTGCTTCGCCCAAATCCGCTACATAATCCAACGCCGCGTCATCCGGGGTATACGCCCGTTTCAATTCAATATCGGAGGAAGTCACAAAGCGTTCTTTGCGTTCCTGCGTTTGTTTAGCTTTTGCGTCTTTAACAACCATTACCCAATCCCCTCAGTGTTTTCTGTGCTTTTCGGATTATGCCATTGCGCAGGATTCTACGCCAAGTGGTTCATCATGACGAAACACCGAACTTTGTCAGGGTTGTGATTATGCTGAAAAGGAACCTAAAATACAGATCACGGAGCGGAGATTTTTTGCTCGGAGAGTTCAACTGCGCGACCATCCGGGTCAACAACCATCGCGCGTCGTCCCCACGTGGATTCCTTTGGCGCGGAAAGGGGTTCAATGCCGGAATGCTTCATACTGGCTAATACAGCATCCAAATCCTCGACGCGAAATCCCAACATGGTCGCTCCGCCCTGTTTACGTTCTGGAGCATCACCTTTGTCGCCGGGATAAATTTCAATGACCATGCCATTCATCTCACAGGCATAGTGGATTGGCCCGGTTCCATGCTGTTCCTCGACAAAATCCAGTCCTAACGCCCTGTAAAATGCCAGCGCGGAGTCTATTTTCGCAGTGCGTAGAACCAGCAGATTCAATTGGGTCAATGGCTATTCACCTATTTTGAGCAATATTTTCTGACCCTGCACGAAGGTTCCGACATTTTCGAGATACGCAATCGCGTCCATGTGCTCAAAGAAATAATCCATAATCGCATCCTGCGCAGGTCTGACTTCCTGATCGTGTACATTGAGCTGGATGTCCACGAATAATCGCGCTGCATTAAGGCGATTCAACACTCTATCCCTGCTCGATGAGCCATTAAGGGCACTAACTCTCGCTATGAATACCCCAACATTTTTACCGAAATCAGGATCATTCCGCAGGCAGTGATTCATCAGGACAACCCATCGTTCCCGCATATCGGCTAATGGCGCTTCACTCCAATTGGTCGAATCCATATTCTCGTCCAGAAAATCAGATTCTTCCTCGTCGTCATCAAAAACTTCCGCGTGGAGTTTGAGTCTGTAGCCCTTCGCCGCAGTCCAATCAAACATTTCCCGAAGCGTCGGCATATTCGCTGTAGGACAAAACAAATAAGCGTGTGTACCCATCACCCGCCTCCAAAAGCATCTTCGCTGACGTTCACTCCTTTAAAATTCTCAAAAGTTAAATCCTCAAAGTGCAGGCCCATTTTTTGCTTCACCCGCTCGAACAGCGCCGAATAGCTCTCCGCATACCGGTGCGCCGTGTCCAGTTCCAGCCGTTTGATCACCTGCTCGATCTTCTCAGCCCCGCCTTCAATCTCCATGAAATTCCCGTAAGGCATCTCGTCCAGCACAACTTCTGTGCCGTCCACCTCATATGTGGTGCGATACTTCTCATACCCCATGTACGGCGCATAACCCAACTTGCCTAACAGCGCCTTCATCGCGGCAAAATCACTGACCTCGACCTCGATTTCCGTCCGGCTCACAATACCATCGCGAGCAGTGCCAGCTTCCTTATAGGTCAGCCGCACCCGCGAATCCTGCCGCAGCCGTACCACGATCCCGTGTACGGTCAGCGTCCGTTCGGCATTCTCAAAGCGTACATTCCGCTCAAAAACACGCGGCGCGATCAACGTCGCGCCCAACCGTTCCAACCGCACCTGCATGAGTTCCAGATGCGGCACATACAATTTCACTTCAGTTTCGGTGTAATTAGTCATAGTCAATGTTTACCGCAGCACTTCCCGAATATAAGCACAATCTCATCAGGTGAATAATCAGCATCTTCTCGCAATCATTGCTAACATCCCCATTGTAATCTATTTTGACACTCAACCGCATCGGGAACGGTCAATAGATTTTCAGAATGCTAGCAGTGAAATACTCTACGATTGGTTCTGCCACACGGCCTGAAGGGGCTTGTAATTCAGCAGGATAATCCCCTCCTGCCGGATAATGTCCCGCATTTCCGGGGACATCACAAAGGCATAATCCGTCTGACGCACAGGGAAATCCGGTTCCAGGGTGCGCATCTCAGCATCATCCAGAGCAGGATGAACTGCCCATTCGCTCAAACCGGCGGGTAATTCGCGCAGCAGTTGCGCGTAGGTGGCGGATTTATCAGCCGTATTCAGGCTGTAACTGTCAAGCAAATTGTATTCATCGGTGGGCAGCCCCTGACGTTGCAGTTTTACGATCCAGTCCGGGTCATAAATACGCAGAGCTAAGTCGTATTCGCGCGCCAGCCCAAACGTCATGTCGAGAATATCCGCTCGGCCTCCATTAGACAGGCAGTGCCAGTCCAGATGAGTGGGTTTTAACCCTGCGGCGAGAGCGGCCTCAATCTGTGCCCGGAATTCCAATTCCACTTCGCCCAGACCAGCCTGCGCCAGAAATTCCATCGTACGATCATTCGTATAAAAGAAACCAGATTTGTCGACCAGCGTGGGCACTTTTTCCTGTGGAGTGAGCGGCCTCCAGGGATAAATAGCCGTGTCACACAGAACCGTCAGGTGAATAGCGAAGGGGATGTCGGGATTTTCCCGCAGGAGGCGCATCGCGTGCTGTGCCCAGGGGCACGGAACCATCAGGCTGGTGGAAGTGACTACGCCCTCTTTTAGCGATCTGAAAATACCCTGATTGATAGCATGGCACATGCCAAAATCATCAGCATTGATAATCAACAAACGTGCGTCGGCAGGATAGCCGAGCAGCATATTTGTCCGACCTTGCTGGAACATCATCATGGATACTCCCCTGAAACATCAACTTTTCTATGATTGCTTGTGACGACTTCATCCCCCGCCAGATAAAAACATCGTCTTCAGTTGTTGGCTGTGGTCATCTTCATGCAGTGCCATACGCATCGTTTCGCCAAAGATGGTGAAGGTGTTAGCCTTGCCGATAAACATTGCCGAACGATCCCAATCTTCCAGCTTCAGCCCGTTCAGGATTCGCAGCAGATTCATCCGCCCCACCTCATACGCCATAAAATTCTCGGCAAAAGTCAGTTTGGCGTACCCCAGTTTTTTCGCCCAATCGCGCGGATGAATAAACGCCAACTGCGGGTTATCCAGTGTGTACATAGCATAAATACTGTACGACCAGACATCGGAGCACGCTCGCAAATGCGCCATAATCTCCACCATCGACCATTCCCCCGGCGCAAGCGGCGCTATCAACTGCGTCTCATCCATGCCTTTGGTGCAATTCAAAATAAGCGGTGGTGTCTCCGTCAGCGTTTGCAGATGGAGCTTAATCGCTTCTTCAGTCACTTTCTTGGGCATAACTTTTCCCCACAGAATACGTTGGAAAACTCGAACCCACACCCCCATCAATCTATGCTACAATATCACAATACGAACATTTGTTCAAAAAGGAGTGCTATTAAAACATGACCAATGACGCTTTATTCACAGAGTCTCTGTGTTAAATTTCTGCTTTGCGTCTTTGCTTCTTGGCGACGTTGCGTTGAAATCTTGGCGTTGTCGGCAGCGCGTTCCCTCATAGCCACCATGCCAATGTCGTTCGGACATAGCAGCGCCATTGTCCCTGCTTCCTGCCGCTCAGTGCGCCATCTTCCCGCGCTCTTGCCGACGAAGACTTGGCGGACGGTGTCTCTCGCCGGACTTCCTGCCGACATTCCCGGCGGCAAATATGGCGTTGATGACCAACCGGGTCAAACATCGGCCTGCGAATCCAGAATTTGCTGGCGTGTCCGGTCAAATTCCTCTTTCGTAATCAATCCTGCCTGATAGGCTTGATCCAATTCGCGCAGGCGATCAGCCAGCGTTTTCTTCCCCCCACCACCACCGATAATAAGGGGAGTTCCAACGCTGCTGCCCGCACTTCCAAAACTGACTGAGGGTATGCTGCTCGGGTTTGATCCCTGCAACCGACCCACTAAAGCCATCAGAAGTAGTCCCAGGGGAATCGGCACGATAATCAGCACCCATGAACGCCATGAAATCTGCTTACCTGCCTCACCCACACAGTACACATTCGCGCTGGTTCCGTCACGATCCTGCCAGCGTTCTACCAGCACCCGTTCACCCGGCGCGCACAACAGCGGCTCAAATTTCTCAGCCATCCCATCAATGAAAGCAACCCCAAAACCAAAGGCAACCACGATAATGATGCTCACTGC
Source organism: Aggregatilineales bacterium (assembly GCA_044226645.1). Classification (GTDB taxonomy): domain Bacteria; phylum Chloroflexota; class Anaerolineae; order Aggregatilineales; family Phototrophicaceae; genus CFX2. The sequence continues at coordinate 1,085 of JBGAGR010000313.1, read as the reverse complement.
GAGAATAATGCCCCTCAAACAGCCCATGTGTCCCCCTGTTATTTATGTCGTCCGTCGCTTCGGTGTTGGGTCACTGATCGCCCGTGTCATAGTCAATGTTTACCGCAGCACTTCCCGAATATAAGCACAATCTCATCAGGTGAATAATCAGCATCTTCTCGCAATCATTGCTAACATCCCCATTGTAATCTATTTTGACACTCAACCGCACCGGGAGCGGTCAATAGATTTTCAGAATGCTGACAGTGAAATACTCTACGATTGGTTCTGCCACATAGCCTGAAGGGGCTTGTAATTCAGCAGGATAATCCCCTCCTGCCGGATAATGTCCCGCATTTCCGGGGACATCACAAAGGCGTAATCCGTTTGACGTACAGGGGCATCCGGTTCGATAGTGCGCATCTCAGCATCATCAAGCGCTGGATGCACCGCCCATTCACTCAATCCGGCAGGTAATTCGCGCAGCAGTCGCGCATAGGTGGTGGATTTATCAGCCGTATTCAGGCTGTAACTGTCAAGCAAATTGTATTCATCGGTGGGCAAACCCTGACGTTGTAGTTTTACGATCCAGTCCGGGTCATAAACGCGCAGGGCTAAATCATATTCGCGTGCCAGCCCAAACGTCATGTCGAGAATATCCGCCCGGCCTCCATTAGACAGGCAGTGCCAGTCCAGATGAGTGGGTTTTAACCCTGCGGCGAGAGCGGCCTCAATCTGTGCCCGGAATTCCAATTCCACTTCGCTCAGATCAGCCTGCGCCAGAAATTCCATCGTACGATCATTCGTATAAAAGAAGCCAGATTTGTCGACCAGCGTGGGCACTTTTTCCTTTGGAGTGAGCGGCCTCCAGGGATAAATAGCGGTGTCGCACAGAACCGTCAGGTGAATAGCGAAAGGGATGTCGGGATTTTCCCGCAGCAGACGCATCGCGTGCTGTGCCCAGGGACACGGCACCATCAGGCTGGTGGAAGTAACCAGGCCCTCTTTCAGCGACCTGAAGATGCCCTGATTGATAGCATGGCACATGCCAAAATCATCGGCGTTGATAATCAATAAACGCGCGGCGGCGGGATAACCAAGCAGCA
>JBGAGR010000312.1:0-8568 GCA_044226645.1 Aggregatilineales bacterium | reverse complement strand
ATGCAGCGATTAACGCGAAGGGTATTTTCGACGCGACGCTGGATTCGCTCAAAACGCTGGAAGATGACGTAGTACAGACGAGACGGTGAGGGAAATGGTTGTTAGTTTTTAGTGGTTAGCTATTAGTAGGAGAAAGCCCTCCTGCTGCCTATACCGAACTAACTCATCAGGCAAAGACAAAGAAAACGGGACATAAACAATCATGTCCCGTTTTGTATTCAGTGGATCAGGACTTGTGATAAGGGTTTGTGTCGGGTTTTTCGAATGTGCCACCCGTATGGAGGAGACACACCTGCTGCCAGGAGTAGCGATACGTTGAGTTCGTCCAGTAAGGAGCGACACGCCAGGTATACGTTCCGCCTTCCCAGGGGAGGTCGGTCAGGACAATTGTGGAAGTAGTGGTTTCGCTGTCGAAGGCAGTACGCGCACCTGTGGGCGAAATGACGATGACGCTGTAGACATTCGCGCCAGTGAGACCGGGATACGTCACGGTCAGCGTAGTGTCTCCAGCATTAAAATCGCCGCTAAGGGTGTAATCGCCCTGCCACTGTGAACAGACTTCGGACGAGAGATCGAAACCTTCCGGCACACGTCCATTGGAATCACGCGGGAGCAGCCGTCCGGTGGGTGGAATCGAATTGAAGGCGACGCTGGTACGCAGCAAACGAGCGTAAATCCAACCCGTTCCACTGCCGTAGTCAATATTGAGCCACTGGCGACCATCCCAGCGCGAGAAGAAATCCCCTGAACGCCCCAGCACAACTACCGAAGCATCACGCGGGATTTGCGCAATGGAATCATAGGCAAAATCCGGCCCGACCCGTATCTCGGCATTATCGACGGAAACGAGGCCGTAGATGGTATCGACACTATCCTGAGCGTGGACAACAAGTGCCGATACGAATACGAGGGTTAAGAGCAGCGTCCATAACCATAATCGCCTGTTGGGCATGATGCGAGTCTCCTGAAGCAAGGTTTTCATTTATTGTATAGCATGTTATGGAGACATTACCCGACTGTTGACCAACGGCTGATGAACGGAGGAATCATGAGACGAACCGCGCCGATGAAAACGGAGTGATGATATCAATCTCCAACACGTGAAGACTCGTGCATTTAGACAGTGAATGGTGTAAGCAGGACAACATGACTCACTGAGAAAGCTACCTCATCCAGAATGCTTGACGGTAGGTTAGAAAATACTCACCGAAAAGTTTACCAAAAGGTAGCCCTTTTCCGGTCTGGTTGTGCTACGCTTGGGGGTATCTTGCACAAATGGAGGAAATTGAATGATGGCTGTGTTCTCTGGTACTACTTTTTTAGGCTGAAGATGAAGGCGAAGATGGTATCCATCTCTATGGATCACAGTTTATTCGCCGCGGTTCGCGCCTTTTTCCCCCTGATCGCCGCCGCCTACCCCCTCGGCGGGGCGGCAATCAGGGAAACTGCTGCCGTTGTGCGGCGGCTCGTATCCCATCATTCGAGTTATTTTTGCCTACTCGATTAGTCCTTCGTTTCAAGCATACCATCACGGGGACGGAAGCTGAGGCGAATGGGTGTGCCCTCGAAGGGATATTCCAAACGAAGCTGATTTTCCAGATAGCGCTTGTAGGTGAAATGCACCAGACGCGTGTCGTTCACATGGAACAGGAACACAGGTGGATTGACCGCGACCTGTGACAAATACATCAGCTTAAGACGGCGTGTGCCTTTGGTGGGCGCAGGATGCTTCTGCACAGCAGCACGCAGCAAACGGTTGAGTTCAGATGTGGAGATGCGCTGGAAACGGTTTTGCCAGACACGGTGGGCAGTTTCCAGAACTTCATGCACACGCTGTCCGGTCAGGGCGCTGATAAACAACACAGGCGGATTGGGCAGAAAATCGAACTTGGCGCGAATGTCGGTCATGAAACTATTCATGGTGTGGTCATCTTTTTCGATGGCATCCCATTTGTTGACAATCAAGACCACACTGCGGAAGGTATCCATGATATAACCCGCGATGTGCTGATCCTGCTCGGTGATGCCTTCTTCAGCATCAATAAGCAGCAAGGCAACGTCGGCACGTTCGAGCGCGCGCATGGTACGCATGACGCTGTATTTTTCGACACCCGGTTCGATCTTGCCGCGTTTGCGGATACCAGCCGTATCGACGATTTTGACGGTCTCGCCATGCCAGGTGATTTCAGTGTCAATCGCATCACGGGTTGTCCCGGCGACAGGACTGACGATGACTCGTTCCTCTCCAATGAGCAGGTTCAGCAAACTGCTTTTGCCGACATTGGGGCGACCAATAATGGCGATGCGCAGAATATCGGGTTCTTCGACTTCCCAATTCTCATCCGGCAGTTCGTTCAGGGCATCCACCACGCCATCGAGCAGTTCCGCTACACCAATGCCGTGAAAGGCGCTGATGGCATAGACTTCACCCAAACCGAGGGCGTAGAAATCAAAAGCATCCTGACCACGTTTGGGGTTATCGGCTTTATTTGCCGCCACCAGAATGGTCTTGCCTTCGTTACGGCGCAGCATTTCGGCGATTTCTTCATCGGCAGCAGTAATGCCATGTACCGCATCGACCATCATGACAATGACATCAGCCTGCTCGATTGCCTGCAAAGCCTGCGCCTTGATCTGCGGCACGAATTCAATGCTGCCCTCCGCCAAAGGAGCAGTATTACGGGAGCCTTTGGGCTGATAGACTTCAATGCCGCCAGTATCAATCACTTCGAAAGTGACACCACGCCATTCCGATTCTGCCTGGATACGATCACGGGTTGTACCCGGAATTTCATCCGTAACGGCCATCCGGTCACCGACCAGGCGGTTAAATAATGTGCTTTTGCCGACATTGGGACGGCCTACCAGCGCGACCCGGGGTTTGCGCGCCATATATTTGCTACCTCTCGAACCCTGAACAACGAGTCTAAAGTCTAAAGTTCAAAGTCAAAAGTATTGTCAACTTCGGACATGGAGATAAATAAACTGAAATGATATGGTTGGTTTAAGGCGGACACGATGTATCGTGTCCCTACGGGATGGAGACCATTATTCTACAGCGTTTATCTTTTAGACTGACGGAAGCACATCTACAATATGCCCCCGAACAACTCATTTTATCAGATGAATTAGGTTATGCGAAGGTTCAAGGCACTGCGACTACGAAGGTCTCCGCTGTGCTCGGTACACCCCAGGAACCATTGCCCAGTAACGGCATGACACGCCAATAGTATCTACCTATCGGCAGGGCAGGTGGCGCAACCGAAAATTTGTTGGCGGGGATAATTGGGCTGCTAAATTCTGGCGATTTGAAATCAAGGTTGTTGTCCACCTGCACCCAATAACCCACAGCCCACGCGATGCCATTCCAGGTCAATACAGGAGGAATGCCAACCAGATGATAATTCAATACAGGCGCTTCTCCCGGCACTGACGTTACCAAGTAAGGTGTACTGGTGGGTGTCGGTAAGGGTGTATTCGTCAGACTGGGTGTTAGGGTCAGCGTTGGCGTAAGAGTTAGGGTCGGCGTTTCGGTCAGCGTCAATGTCAGACTCGGTGTAAGTGTGAGGGTATTCGTCAGGCTGGGCGTTAAGGTCAGGGTATTCGTCAGACTCGGTGTTAAAGTCAGGGTTTTGGTCAACGTGAGGGTTAGGGTCGGTGTATCCGGAATTGATGTGTCAACCGGCGTTGGAGTGGGAGGCGCTGTTAGCTCGAATGCACCAATATCGCAGCCATTCCCACCGGGTGCATTGGCAACGGCAGCAAAATCGGAAGGACGCGAAAAACCCGTTCCGCGCTGGTCATTGCCTGCCGCACAGTTGCCAGCATCAATCGCCATACTGCCCGTTTGGAGCGCAATCGTTTGGGTTGAGCCGCCATTGCCACCCAATGTTCCCAGATTGAGCGAGGGCGCAGTCACAACACGAAACGTGGCTGGGCAGGAACTATCTGTGACCATGTTGAAACCATTGTCAGTCAGAGCAACCGGGCCGTTACAAATACTCCCACCAGCACCCGCAGAAATGAGCGTGTTGGCGACATTAACCGCCCCACTCTGGTCATAAATTGTGCTGCCTGTGGAAGCGCCATTGCCTGACATCGTCAAACTGGTAAGGGTGGCTGCATTCGTGGCAGCATTGTAAAGCGCACCGCCACTATCCGCCGCCAGATTTGCAGAAAACGTGCTGGACGTTACCGTAAGCGTCCCTGCGTTGTAAAGCGCACCACCGTTGCGGCTGCCAGCCGTCCCCGTTATGACCTTGTTATCAGAAAAAGTGCTTGCACTAATGTTTAAGGTCGCAGCACTGGTGTTATAGATGCCAGCGCCACTTACGGCGGAATTATTCCCCAATGTAGATGTAGCTACAGTTAACGTCCCACCAGCATTATAGATTGCTCCGCCGCTCGTGCTGGAAGCCGTGTTGCTGGTAAATGTACTGCTGCTGATTGAGGCAGTCGTGCCGGATGTATAGAGTGCGCCTGCCTGTGGAGCCGAGTTATTGGAAAAAGTGCTGTGGCTAACCGTCAAATTACCATTGTTATAGATCGCACCGCCGCTCGTGCTAGCCGTATTTCCCGAATAGGTCGTATAAGCCGTCGTAAACGTTCCCTGATTGGAAATCGCACCACCTGTAGTGGCCTTGCCATTGGCGATGATGGCGTTGTTGATGGTCAAGGTGCTGCCCGATGTGACCTGAAAGAGACGCAAGGTGTGATTACCACTTAAGGTGGCGTATTGACCGTTGATGGTGATGCTACGGCCTCCGCCGTCATTGGTAATGACAAAGGTAGCGGTCAGGATATAAACACAACCAGCGGAAAGGTTAATGGTGTCGGACTGGTTATTGGTGTTGGCTGTATTGATGTCCGCCGCTAACTGGGCGACATCACAAGGCGTGTTGAAAACAGCCGCCTCCGCAGGCTGGCTGGCGAGTTTAAACAGGATTGAACCAATAATAATTACTACTACAAGGCGAAACAGGGAACGATAAGACCGCATAGAAAGGCAAAACCTCTGTCATTTTTAAGCTAAGTTCATAGACTGCTTCAATAGCTTAAAACAGTATACAGCAAACGTCTATCAAAGATTATTCTATGCCAAGAAGTGTGCAAGTGGGAGTAGAGGTTTACTGACCCCCTACCAAAGGAGGGGTAGGCTCCGGCACGATTTCGACATCGATTTCTGCCGGGAGCACGGAAACACTGGTAGCAGGTGACTGCCCCTGCCCGACTGAAACGCTGGGAGTCAGCGTGTAATTGCCGGAGGCAAGGCCGTTCAAATCGAGCGCGACGCGAATTTCATCAGTGTTGAGGGCATCCAACTGTGGCTGTGGCCCGGTGACAAGGACTGACACCTGATTGGGCGCCAGACGCGCGATCAGACCATCGCTTAAACCCAATATTTCTACCGGGATGTTATCGAACTGGCGGCTGCCTGTGACCGGACTGATTTCAACCGAAACCGTTATGTTCTGTCCTGAAAGCAGCAGGAGTTTCTCGTCGGTCAATACTACCGGAACTGAAACCTCAAAATTTTCGGTATGGTCACTTAAATTGATCGGCGCAGTCGAGAGGGTATCCGGGACAGCGGCCAGTTGAGCAGGCGCACCACTGACCAGAACAGCCTGTGGATCGTAACTCACAGCATTCAGGACATAACCAGCGGGTGGGGTTCCCTCAATATTCGGACGAACACTGATTTCGCGCACATCGTCACGGCGCTGAATATCGACCTGAACACGCACGACCTGCGGATCGAGCGTGACTCCTACTACAGCGTTGCCATCAGCATCTACTGGTACAAGGCGCAAATCGGATTCAAATGGATTACGCTGCTGACGCAAATCGAGTTCGACCTGAGCAGCAACAACCTCGCCCACTTTACTGGCAGCGCCGCTCACCAATACCTGATTTAGATTGACATTGAAGGTTGGCTCACCACGCGAATAGCCTGCTGGCGGCTCGCCTGTTACGACTGCACGAAGCGGAATCTGGCGCTGTGCAGCCTCTTCCATAATGACATGCATTACTTTGGGAATGGTGTCCGCGAGGGATGCAGGCTGCCGAGCTAATGTCACCTGTAAATCAACGGTGTGATCACCCGGCCCCAAACCCGTCAGATCGGCAGAAACCGCTATTTCCTCGCTGCTCATGACCCCTAGGACAGATCGTGGAGCGCGAATAATGACACTGGCGAAGCGGTTGGTGGCAACAGGTGTGGTAATAATCAAGCCAGGTGGAGGATTCATGCGGACTTCAAGCCGGGAAAAACGCTGCTGCTCAATGGGATCAGATTGCAGGGTGGCAATCATCCAGATAATGAAAGCCAGTAATAACGATCCGGCAAACCAGATCAGATTATCAATCAGGGCGCGATTGAACTTCAGCGAGCGTCGCATCAGGCCTGTTTCCACCGCTCCAGCAGGGCTGTTACCAAACGCTGCCCTCTCTCCCGAAGCTGCGCAAGGGGCGAATCCAACTGATTGCGTTCTTCGCCGTAGAAGGCATTTAAGATGGTGCGCAGCCGCTTGGTATCCAGTTTGGGGATCATACGGCCATCATTGGTGATGGATATGCGTCCGGTTTCTTCCGAAACCACAACGCAAATCGCGTCCCCTACCTCACTGATACCGAGGGCAGCGCGATGCCGTGTGCCTAATTTGGGGTCAGGTAAGTTGCGGCTGGCAGTCAAAGGCAGCACAGAGGCCGCCGAGGCGATGCGTCCATTTTCGTCCACAATTGCCGCGCCATCGTGAAGCTCGGTTTTAGGCCAGAAGATGGTCAGGAGCAGTTGGGAAGTCACATCGCTATTGAGTTGAATGCCAGTGCGGATGTATTCCTGCAAACTGCTCTGGCGCTGTAAGACGATGAGCGCCCCATGCCGCCGTTCGGAGAGTTTTTCAGCAGCCTGACAGATTTCATCAATGATATGACCACGCACGCTTTCAGGCGCATGGCGATTGAGTAATGAACCTGCTCGCCCTAACTGCTCTAAGGCACGACGGAGTTCCTGTTGAAAAATAACCGGGATAGCGATGCCCAACACCAGAAACATGTTTTCCAGCAGCCAGCGCAGCGCCAGCAGATTGAGGACACTGGACAGCACAAACATGGTGATGAGCACAATGAGCATCCCGCGCAGCAAGATCATGGCTTGTGTACCGCGCAAGAAGAAACTCACCCCGAAAAATAACACTGCTACCAGAAAAATATCCAGCAGTGATTTCCAGGTCAGGCTGTCCAGTACCCACAGGAGTTCCACTTCTATCCACCCAGTTGTGACAGCAAACGTTTATAATCGTCAAGACCATCCGGGTTGAGCGAGATTATCTGACGGATGGTATTGATGGCATCCTGATGAGAACCCGCTTCGAGTTGCAGTTCACCGAGCGCATCCAACTGCTTGATGGCATCTTCTTTACGCTTCAATTGACGGTAGATGGCCGCCAAACGGGAACGCAAACCAGTATCATTGGGGTAAATCGCAACCAATTCTTCCAAAAGCTGCGTGATGCGGTTAGGTTGTTTGTTTTTGGCGAAAAGCCCCAGCAAAATGTCGAGCTTCTTGATGGCTTCAACAGCATTGCCCTGGCGGAAATGAATGTCCACCATCATGCGGTGGGCACGTTCGTCATCCGGCGCGAGGGCAATAATTTCCTCGTAGGTCTTCTGGGCGCGACGGGTATCCAAACGCATCTGATCAATATCTGCCATGCGATGCTTGATACGCACAATTTTGTCCGGCGTTGACCCGACACGATTCGCCAGGCGCTCCGCGCCAGAGAATATATCGCGGGACATATCGAAATTGCCCAACTGGTGATAAGTATCCGCCAGATCAATGTATTGATTGAGGGCTTCATCCCAACGCTGTTCACTTTCCAGCAGTTCGATGAGGCTTTCGCGCACCGAAATGTCGAGCGGAGCCATTTCGAGCACTTCACTCAAGATGGAAGCGGCGCGATCATTTTCACTGCGCACCATATAGGTCTTGGCGATGACGTTGTATTTGTTGATGGCCTGCCGGACACGTCCTTCACGCATCATGATTTCCGCCATGCGAACATGCACCGGCAGATAGAAGGGTGAAAATTCAACGGCGTGATGGGCTTCATCCATTGCCAGCGTATACAAGCCCTGCCGGGCATAACGGTCTATACGGGCGACGGAATCGGTCAATTCATCGCTGCGCGTTGCAACCAGAATATCGACCACGCCCTGCTCGCCCTGATCGCGCAGGGTTTCTTCAAGCTGACGGCGGGTTTCGCTGATGCGCTGCTTCCATTCCTTGCCGCTGAGGAGGCTGATGAAACGGTTGTTAATAGCGGCCAACGATTCATTCGAGCGACCATCAAGGGCGGTGAGCAGCTTTTCATACAGATCGTTGAGCGTTTCCGGGCTTTCATCCAGCGCCAGCGACGTATCAACGGCTTGCAGGCTCTGAAGCAGGTAGCGAATGGCCTGTTTATGCTTGCCCATGCCAAAATAGGAACGTCCCAAGGCATGATAAGCGCCAGCAGACAAGGGCGGAAACATGGCGGCTTCACCGAGATGCTTAACGGCTTCATC
>JBGAGR010000005.1:0-81538 GCA_044226645.1 Aggregatilineales bacterium | reverse complement strand
CCAGCAACAACCGCCGTTTGTATTTTAATCCTACCGTGTCGCCGGATGGACGTTGGCTGGCCTACAGCTTTTTCAGCGGCGATCATCAGGCCGATATTTATGTGCAGGATATGACCTGTGCAGCTTCGCTCGTCGGGTGCAATCAATCGGCTCGTCAGTTGACAAGTACGCCGGGTGTCAATAACTGGCCTAGTTGGAAACCGTAGGGGGATGATTCGCGGCAAATGGGGTGATTCTGGGGTATCATAAATTGACGTGAGGGAGGGCGCATCGCGATACGCCCCCTACATAAACCCATTATCTCGAAACCATGAACAGCTAAGAATGCGACTATGCTCGAATTTTCCTGTCACACATGGGCTTTTACTGATCTGACGCTGCCGGAAGCGCTGGGTACGATTGCGCGTCTGGGATTCCGCTATGTGGATATTGGCAGCGGATCGAATTTGAATACGCAGCGGGCGGCGGCACATCCCCGCAAGGAAGCAGCGGATATTCAAAGCGATCTCAGGTTGTTCAACCTCAAGGTGAGCGATTTGTATCTGATGCTGCCGCGTATTTCGCTGGCGGACGAGGCGCGGCGGCAGAAAGAACTGGATTTGTTCAAGGCGCTGATCCCGTTCGCGGTGGCGCTGGAAACACCGGGTATCACACTTTCGCCCGGTTTGGCGCATCCAGCGGAAGATGTGGAAGCCTATGACCGGACGGTGGCTGCGCTGCGCGAGATGGTGACTGCCGGGAAGCAGGCACGTTTAAAAGTGAGCATCGAGCCGCATATGGATTCGATGGTGCAAACGCCGGAAGCTGCGCTCAAGCTGGTGAAAGATGTGCCGGATTTGATGCTCACGCTGGATTGGGCGCAGATGATCTGTCAGGACATCAGCCACGACGAGATCATCAAACTGCTGCCGCATACACGCCATATTCAGATGCGGCAGGCGGCGCGGGCGCAGTTGCAGACACCGTTTGACCGGGGGCGGATTGATGTCAAACGGGTGGTGAAAGATGTGTTGAAAGCCAGATACGAGGGTGTGATGTGCGTCGAATACATGAATACCCCCGGCTGGCATGGCATGATCGCCGTGAATGCGATACAGGAAAGCGCCCGGATGCGCGATGAACTGCGAACCGCGCGGGACAAACAGTAGCATTCGTTATGATTATCGTCGTTCTGGAAACGCCCCGTTTGCTGCTGCGCCCGATGGAAATGTCGGATATTCCGTATATCTGCGAAATCCTGAGTCATCGCGAGATTACCGATGGCATGGAAGATTATCCGCATCCGTTCCCGACAGATGCGGCGCGGGACATGATTCTTAGGAGTCAACAGTCCCCGTCGGAGGGTAATGGCTACAGTTGGGCGATTATACATAAGACCCGGCAGACCTTTATCGGCGCGATATTTTTGCGGTTCACCATGCCGCATCCCGAACTGGGTTACTGGATTGGTCTGGCAGATTGGGGTCAGGGATACGCTACCGAAGCGGGAGAAGAAGTCTTGCGTTACGTCTTTGAAACCCTTAGACTTCCGTTGGTGGCGGCTTATGCCCATGCGGATAATGCCGGGTCGCGGCGGGTGCTGGAAAAGCTGGGTATGAAACTCCAGCATGTGCGGGATTATCCCGTACCCGGATCCGATGAGATACGCGCCGCTGCTTATTATGAACTTGTCGGTGGGGATTGGCGAAATCGTCGCCGAGGTAGCTGAAGGATATTATGCGTTCGAGACGGACAGGGTGGATTGTGCTGGCGATTGTTGTCAGCATTATGGTTGTGGTAGTCGTGACGCTGGCGTTAACACCGCAGGAGACGAATCCGGCTTATGCTGCGGCGACAGGCTTTATGAATGCGGCGTTTCAGGGCGATGACAGCGCGGCGCTGGTTTATCTGAGCGAACCGATGCAGCAGTATGTTAAAAACAACTGTCCAAACGGCAGTGTGTCCGCCTGCATCAAAGGTTATACACCGCCGGAATATGGTGAAGCGGAAACAGCCGTATTCCGCCGCGCGGTGCCGGATGGTGAGGCGTGGGATGTGGAATTGATTGTGGCTTATCCAGCGGATAAAGGGGCGAGCGGCGTGTGCATCTATGAACGGATGGAACCCAACGCGGCAGGCGATTGGCAGGTCGCCGGATGGGCAGGTTTCCTGTGGTGCGGCGATGCCCGTTCGCGCAATATGGCGACGAATCCTGATACACCGAATCGAGCGCCATGATGATTAGAAGATTCAACGCAAAGGCGCAAAGAATGGAAGGCGCAAAGCGAGAATCAAAATCTTTGCGTCTTTGCCTCTTAGCGTCTTTGCGTTACGTTTTCTTATTCTTTCTTCTCGCGGCGTGTGTGCCAGCGCCGGAACCGGATGTGCTGAAATTATTCTGGTCGCGCCGGATGAAATTTCGATTATTCAGGTGCAGGTGGGTCATCTGGACACGGCGAATTTCTCCGCTGACCACAAAACCGATGTGCGCGGCATGACACTCTCGAACGGTGTCGAAATCACGGCGCTGCTGAGTACGCTGCCCGATAAATTTGATGCGACACTGCCTGTCTTTGAACAGGTAATCAATTCAATTCAAGCACCGGGGACATAATACGGTTCAACGATCCGGTATAAATGATCGCTGTAGAAAGCGCATCCCTGCTACGATCTGGTTGATGCGCTGCTCGGTCAGTGACCCGATATAGTCCCCTAACTGCGTTTTATCGACGCTGGATACTTTCGAAACTTCCACGACACTTTGTTTGGGTAAATTTCCTTCACCCGCATCGAGTAATACATTTCCGGGTAGGCTGGCACGCTTGATATTGGAGGTCAGCGCGCAAATAATCACCGTATGGATGCGGCTGTGATTGAAGACATCATCCTGAATGACGACATAGGGATGGGGAATGTCTGAATCCACATCGCTCAACTGCACCCAATGGATGTCACCCTGATTGATTAGCAATTTGCTCTCCACCGATTTCCGCAGCTATTTCTTTTCACCGCCGCCGAACATATCCAGCCATTCATCAACTTCGGATTCGGAAAGATGCACATCAGTGGCTTCGCCCACATCTTCGACTTTGGGCGGGGCGTATTCCATCATGGTGACGAATTCTTCCGAATAGAGCGTTTTCATGCGGAACAGGCGGGCGGTATTCATGACATCATGGTCAGAGGTGACGACTGTCCAGTTGAGCGGGTCGGGGATTTTGCGGATGCGCTCCATCATGACACGGTCTGCACTGGAACGCCCGGAGGCGAATACCACCTGCACCGAACGAGTGGACATACGCGAACTGCCCCCCGGCAAACCGTGATCGAACACCACCAGGCAGTTTTTTCCGGTGCGGGCGGCGAAACTGGCTAACTTTTGCACGAGCAGTGCCTCGTCGTTGGGGTCATCAAGCGAAATATCCGGCAGCTTACCAATCAAGTTGTGACCGTCGATCATATAGGGCATGTTAACACCTCGATAACCCAAACAACCGCTACAATATATCATAGACGAAAGACCACATTCAAACATTACAGGATGACAGGCATGAGCAGAGGAATTGGCTGGCGGCTGTTCGCGGCGCTGGTGGGGATGGTCGCTGTTTTGCTCGGATACTTCTGGGCACATAAACCACTCGACCCGGCACTGATTTTCACACTGGGTGGCGCTGTACTGGATGGCTTTACGGCGGTAGTGGTTGTTTCGCTGGCGGGGGGATTGGGGCGGCGTATCATTTCGCTCAGATTATCTTATGACAGCCTGTCGCGCCCGGAGCAGGTCGCACTGGAGAGCCTGTTAGGGTTAGGTATCCTCAGTTGGATTGTGCTGCTGCTGGGCATGATCGGTCTGTATAAGGGGCTGATTTTCTGGATTATGCTGCTGGTGGTGGGGATTTTCACGCTGCGTTCAACCTTCGGCTGGATACGCGATGGTGTCGCGATTTTCCGGCGTGCGCTCCGTCCGGAAACGGGTTGGATGCGCTTTCTGATGCTCATCAGCGGAGTAATGCTGCTGATGGCGCTGCTGGTCGCGCTGGCACCGCCGACGGGTTTCGATGCGCTCAATTATCATCTGGTGGGGCCGCAGCGTTATCTGGCTATCGGGAAAATTACTGCGTACAGCGACAATCACTTTATGGGCTTCCCGCAGGGCGCGGAAATCCTGTACGGGCTGGCGATGGGCTTATTCGGGCGGGAAACGGCTGCCGCACCGCTGCATTTCGCTTTCGGCCTGCTCGGTTTGCTGGCGGTCGCGGGGTTAGTGCGCCGTCACGCGGATAAGGTGGCGGCATGGCTGGCGGTGACGCTGCTGGTGAGCGGTTTGAGCATGTGGCTGCTGTTCGGGTCGGCTTATATTGATCTGGCGGTGATGGCCTACTGCGCGGCGGCTTTCGTGGTGGTGGTGCAGTGGCGGAATCAAAATCCTCACCCCGACGGACGCGATGTATCGCGTCCCTACAAAGACGAACAGCGATATTGGCTCATCGTGGCGGGGGTGATGGTTGGGTTGGCGATTGGGGTGAAATACACAGCGGGAGCGTTTTTGTTGGCGCTGCTGGTGTATCTGCTGTGGAACGCGCCACGCCAGTTTATCCGTAATGCGCTGATTATCGGGCTGGTGGCACTGGCAGCATATATCCCCTGGGCGATTAAGGGAGCGCTGCTGTACCAGAATCCGGTGTATCCCTACTTTTTTAACGGTTTAAATTGGGATGCAGGCCGTTCGAATACCTTCAGCACTGCTGGGATGGGGCTGCTGAGTACGGGTAATGGCTGGCAGCTTATCGTCATGCCCTTCGCTGCGACAATTTTCGGTGTCGAGAAAACGCCCGGTTTCAGTTTCACGGTTAGTCCCTGGCTGCTGACCGCGCCGTTTTTGCTGCTGCTCGGTTGGAAATGGCTGGATGAACAGGGACAGGTATTGGCGCGGGATTGTGGACTGCTGGGTTTGCCACTGCTGCTGTTCTGGATGGGTATGGGCGCTGTGACCGACATCGGGGTACAAACGCGCCTGATGATGATGGCGATGCCGGTATCGGCTGTGGCGGCGGCACTCGGTTTCCACAGCATAGGCCGCTGGCCTCGTAAACCGCTGGATATGGGTTTTGTGGCGCGGGCGCTGATCGCACTGACGCTGATCTTTGCCACACTGGATGTGGTGCGGTATACCGTCAAAAGCAAAGTCGTGCCGTATCTGCTGGCGGAATTCAGCGCGGATGACTACCGCACGGAAAATCTGGGTGTTTACAATGTCGATATGAAGCGACTGGCAGAACTGCCGGAAGGTTCGACGGTGCGGCTGATGTTCGAGCCGCGCACGTATTTATGCCCCTCGAATGTGTTCTGTATGGGCGATATGCTGTTTGACTACTGGGCACGTCCGCTGCAAGGGGGAGCCTCGCCGGATGATGTTTTTAAAGCGTGGAAAGAAGCGGGTGATGATTATCTCCTGGTGTTCAATGTGGGATATGATTTCAATGCCAAAGACCCGCGTTTCAGCAGCGAAAATGCGCTGTTTCCCGATACACTCAGCCGCTGGATGACCCCACTCTGGTCGGATGATGCGAAAGGCTATACGCTGTATGGCTGGAAGCCGTAAACAGTCATCATGTATAATTGACATTTGTTTTGGGCAAGCGACTGTATACGGTTTTTAGTATTCCTGATTGACTAAGAACTAATCACTAACCACTAAAAACCCGATTCGAGTGAGTACAAGTAAAGAAACATGGCTGTACGCGAGATTATTGGATTGGATAACCCGGTGCTGCGTAAAAAAGCGGTGCGGGTGACGAGCTTTGACAAGAAATTCCAAACGCTGGTGGATGATATGGTCGAAACCATGCGGGAAGCGCCCGGTGTCGGGCTGGCTGCGCCGCAGGTGGCTGTGAGCAAGCGCTTAATCGTGGTGTGTCTGCCGGACGATGAAGAAGGCAAGGAAGCACACGGCGAGGACGCGGGTAAGTTGTTCGTTGTGGCGAACCCGGAAATCATCAAGGCCAGCAAGGAAATGGTAGAGGGTGTGGAAGGATGCCTCTCGATTCCCGGTTATCTGGGGACGGTTGAACGGCATGAGAAGATCACGGTTACAGGGTTAGATCGGAATGGCAAACCGCTGCGGATTAAAGCGGCGGATTGGCTGGCGCGTGTTTTCCAGCATGAAATCGATCATCTGGATGGACGGCTGTATATCGACATCGCCAGTGAAATCTGGGAGCCATCGGACGAAGAGGACGAAGCAGGCGAACAGGAATCCGAACGCCGCGAAGCGTAATGCAGACAAAAATCAGTTCTCTTAAGGCATCTCTGTGATGCCTTTTTTATTGCTGATGGCAGGTGTGTAGGATTTCTTTCCTGTTTTGCGCGTCAGAAAGGTTTATGGCAGGGCGCAAATGCTGGTTTCAGGGTAAAAATGGGGAGCTGTTCAAAATACTGAGGCAAAATATGCTGAGACAAAACTTTCGCCGGATGGTCATTATTGGATTGTGCTGCGTCCTCCTGCAAGGGGTAATCGCTTTTGCGCAGGACAGCGGCCTTGATTTTTCCCTGGATGCTGAACATGACATCGGGTTTGAGTGCCCGGTCAGTACGGCGATTCAACCGGGAACTGAAGTGCTGTGGGTATTGATGGATAACTGCGGCGGAAATAAGTTCTCGCTGCACGCCTATGACCTGAACAGTGGTGAACCCGTTGGCGACTCGCCAGTTATAGTCGATACGATTGACGGCAATAGGTACTCTGTCGATAGTTGGGGCAACCCGCTGACGTTTGTGGATGACCAAACGCTGCATCTTGCCGCAACGGACAGTACCAATGATTACAGCTACGCCGGATTCATGATTGATCTGGTGACAGGGAAAGCGACCACCACGCCAGATGATGACAGCCGCATCAATGATCTGCTGGCGGGATTTGGCGGGTATGCCATGTCGATGATTTACAGCCGTGACCACAAGCTCGCCATAACGAGCGATGATGTCACCTACTACGTCCTTGACTTAACGGAGGGGACGGTATTGTTTGAGATTGAATCGCCGGGTGGGATATACGGAAATTTCTCGGCGGATTCGCAGCAGCTCTATTTCACAGTGCTGGATGAGCCGGACAATTATGACAACTACAACAGCAAATTGTTTATCTACAGTCTGCCGGATGGCGCGGTAGAAGAGAGTATTGCCCTGGTTACACCCTTTGTTTATCCCAGTCCGGATGGTCGCTATCTGGCAATCCAAACAGGCGATTCTCAAGTCGGTTTTGTTGAACTTGCTACGGGAAATATGAGTCCGCTGCTGGCAATTGATGAAGAAGGCGGGAGGGCGCTTAAATGCCTCAACAGCGGGAAGGATTTGAGCGATGTGGATTTCACCAAATCAGGAAGCCTGCCTATTAAGGGATTACAATGGCTGCCCGATGGCGCTGGTTTCATCACCGTGAACACGTATAGTGGTCAGGCGGTCGGTGGCGGCAGCGTGTGTTATCTCGATTACAGTCGTTTGCGGCAGTACAGCGTGGCGAGTAATTCGTAAGCCGCCTGATTTGCCTGATATGAATGACTCCCGATTAGCCCTAAAAGCTGACCGGGAGTTTTATTTAGTCGCGCAGGTAAATTTCGATGCGCTCCTTGCCTTTGCCGACATTTTTGCGTTTGAGGTCAAGCGCACCGACTTCGCCTGTTTTGTGGAGATGGGTTCCGCCGCAGGCCACCTGGGCGAAGCCTTCGATTTTCCAGTAACGCCGCTGATTTTCCTCGTCGCTAAAGGCGCTGATAATGTCGTGATCGGCCTGAATCAAGGCATTGGCTTTTTCCTGAATAAGTGGAAAGGATTTGGCGATATTTTCACTCCATTCGAAGTCGATGCCTTTATTGCTGATGGCAGGTGTGTAGGATTTCTTTCCTGTTTTGCGCGTCAGAAAGGTTTATGGCAGTGGGCGCAAATGCTGGTTTCAGGGTAAAAATGGGGAGCTGTTCAAAATACTGAGGCAAAATATGCTGCGACAAAATTTTCGCTGGATGGTCATTATTGGATTATGCTGTGTTCTTCTACAAGGAGTGTTTGCTTTTGCGCAGGACAGCGGGCTTGATTTTTCCCTGACTGCTGAACACGACATCGGGTTTGATTGTCCGGTCAGTACAGCGATTCAACCGGGGACTGATGTGCTGTGGGTGTTGATGGATAACTGCGGTGGGTATCATTTTTCGCTCCACGCCTATGATTTAAAGAGCGGCGAACCGCTGAGTCAGGAACCGGTTATCGTCGATACGATTGACGGTGATGTATATGAGGTCGATAGCTGGGGCAATCCGCTGATTTTTGTGGACGATCATATGCTGCATCTGATTGCGATGGACAATACGACTGATTACGGTTACGCCGGATTCATGATTGATCTGGCTACAGGGAAAGCTACCCCTACGCCGGAGGATGATACACGAATCAATGATCTGCTGAAGGGATTTGGCGGGTATACCCTATCGATGGTTTACAGCCACGACCATGTCTCGCCATAACGAGCGATGATGTCACCTACTACGTCCTTGACTTAACGGAGGGGACGGTATTGTTTGAGAGATTGAATCGCCGGGTGGGATATACGGAAATTTCTCGGCGGATTCGCAGCAGCTCTATTTCACAGTGCTGGATGAGCCGGACAATTATGATAACTACAACAGCAAATTGTTCATCTACAGCCTGCCGGATGGCGCAGTCGAAGAAAGTATCGCGCTGCCTACACCCTTTATCTATTCCAGTCCGGATGGTCGCTATCTGGCAATCCAAACGGGCGATTCTCAAGTCGGTTTTGTTGAACTTGCTACTGGAAATCTGAGTCCGACGCTGCCGATTAATGAAAAAGAAGAGCAGGTGCTTAAATGCCTCAACAGCGGGAAAGATTTGAGCGATGTGGATTTCACCAAATCAGGCAGCCTGCCTATTAAGAGATTACAATGGCTGCCCGATGGCGCTGGTTTCATCACGACGAACACGTATAGTGGTCAGGCGGTCGGTGGCGGCAGCGTGTGTTATCTGGATTACAGCCGTTTGCGGCAGTACAGCGTGGCGAGTAATTCGTAAGCCGCCTGATTTGCCTGATATGAATGACTCCCGATTAG
The DNA here is from genome assembly GCA_044226645.1 of Aggregatilineales bacterium. Lineage (GTDB taxonomy): Bacteria > Chloroflexota > Anaerolineae > Aggregatilineales > Phototrophicaceae > CFX2. The sequence continues at coordinate 72,446 of JBGAGR010000005.1, read as the reverse complement.
CCCTAAAAGCTGACCGGGAGTTTTGTATTTAGTCGCGCAGGTAAATTTCGATGCGCTCCTTGCCTTTGCCGACATTTTTGCGTTTGAGGTCAATCGCACCGACTTCGCCTGTTTTGTGGAGATGGGTTCCGCCGCAGGCCACCTGGGCGAAGCCTTCGATTTTCCAGTAACGCCGCTGATTTTCCTCGTCGCTAAAGGCGCTGATAATGTCGTGATCGGCCTGAATCAAGGCATTGGCTTTTTCCTGAATAAGTGGAAAGGATTTGGCGATATTTTCACTCCATTCGAAGTCGATGCGGGATTTATCGGCAGCGATATGCGCCCCGATTTTGGTGATGGAGGGCAAATTCTGGTAAGCCAATTCCAGCACGATTTCGGCGGCGAAATGCAGGCGCATCAGGCGGTAGCGCCGTTCCCAGTCGATGGTCATTGTTACCGCTTCACCGGGGTGCAGGGTGTGTCCGGCTTCCAGGGTATAGAGGATGTCCTTGTCCTGTTTGCGCGCTTCGAGGACAGCACAGCCGCCAATCGTTCCGGCATCACTTTCCTGTCCACCAGAGAAGGCATAGAAGATGGTTTCCGCGACGGTGATGTCGTTACTATCCACGCGGGTGACGTGGGTTTCGAGTTGTGTTCGATAGGGGTCTGCCCAGAAAAGTTTGTTCGTCACTTCGAAATTCTGCTTCCTATTACTTTTCACCCCCTGTGGAAAAAAGTAAATTTGCGCTACAATGAATATTGCAATCAATTTACAGGGGAAGGATAGAGATGAGTCCAACACCCGGAAAACCGCCTCGTGTCGGTTCCCAGACAGGGGCTATCCCGCGGATTGATCTGGAACCCGAAATCCAGCATGAACCATCACCGCCGCCCAGCTTGCCGGAATTCGATGAAGATGGTACCAGTATTACCGGTCTGATCCCCCGCCCGCAGTGGGCTGAAGAAGGCGAAGACAGCGCTAAAGAAGCTGATGACTCGCCATCCGCAACCTCCGTATCGGGCTGATCGCTCAGGCGATTACCCCCACAATGCAGGCGGGCGTTCCATGTGAGCGCCCGTGTCGTTTCCAGCCTCAAGTGAAAATTGAACCCCACTTACTGGCCGCCCCCGTACATGATGGTGTAGGCCTGAATAGTGAAATAGATCGCGGCGACAAACGCGGCCATTCCGGCTGCCAGCCACAAAATTCCGCCAATCAGAAAGCGTCCACCATCGCTGATTGAGCGGCGGCGTTCGACATCCTGACGAAAATTCGGGTCGCTGGTTTGCGTTTGCATCATCAGCCAGCCGTGTTTGAGGAAAGGCCAGCCCTGTCGAACCGCACGCATGGAAAAGAAAAAAAGCCCTGCCGCGAAGGCTCCGTTGAGGATGATCAATATCATATGATTAAAATGGCCTGTAAAGTGCAGGCGATCCCTTTAGGAAGTTACTGGTACGAGGATTATACCGCGATTGCGGGAGCTGTTAAGCGCTGCTCCCGCAATCGGGCGTACCTTTCGAGGAGGCACAGAGGGGCAGGGTTAGCCTACGAATTCACGACAAACCAGGAGTCCCCGACTCCCTGTCCAGCCGTGTCACCGGGGGCTTTGTCATCTTTAAAGTAGTACAGCGGCAGACCGTTGTACGTGACCTGCAATGTGCCATCAGCGCGGGTGATGGTCGCCAGCGTTCCGGTAACATCGGTTCCGGCTGTCAAACGATCATGTTCGCCAACAGTCACGGGAGGCCAGTTTTCGGCACATTTATCCGTGCAGTTGCTCACGCCTTCGGCATCTTTCTTGAAAGTATAAACGGTCATCCCGTTCGCTGAAATCAGGAAATTGCCGAGCGCGTCATTCTTGCTCCAGACAACGGTTTCGACAGGGACGGAGTACCATGAATCGCCGACACCTTCGCCGGAGGCATCACCAGCAACCTTATCATCTTTCCAGGTATAGAGAGGCCAGCCGTTGTAAGTCACCTGATAGGTTCCATCAGCACGTTCGATGGTGCCGAGTTTACCGGGAAGATTTACACCGGGAACCACAGCGTCCTCATCAGCAACGGTCAGCGGAGGCCAGTTGGTGGCGCACTTATCCGTGCAGTTGCTCGTATCGGGTGCATCTTTGGTGAAGGTGTAGAGGGTCAGACCAGTTGGCCCTGCCAGAATCGTACCGAGATCGCCCTGACGTTCCGGGTAAACAGTTGCCGGGGGAACGACCCACCAGACATTACCGACACGATTGCCCGTGACATCGCCTACTGCCTGATCCTTAAACCAGTAATAGAGCGGCATACCGTTATAGGCCACTTGCAGCGTACCATCGTCGCGGGTGACGGTGCTTAATACGCCGGGGATGCCTTCATCCGCCGTCAGGGTTGCATCGGCTGTGGTCAGCAGTGGGGGCCAGGCTTCGGCGCATTTATCATTGCAGACGCTTTTATTCAGCGGGTCAGGCGTGAAAATATACAGCGTCAGACCCTCTGGTCCTGTCAGAACCTTACCGAGTGATGTATCGCCCAACTTGACGGTATAGGCTTCATCCTGCGCCAGAGCCGGAACGACCACCAGTAATAACAAACCGAGTAAAATAATGAAATTCCGCAGCTTTAACATACAAACCTCCCTATAGATTGGACTTTTCAGAGGGTGACTCCCCCTCTACAGTCGTAATCGTTGATAGATTGGCGATTGGATTACAGGTCTCATCAATCATTAATCACATTGCGCGGGTTAGGTCAAACTGCTAGACTTGTGACGGGAGAAAAGTTTAATGCAGCCGCCATTTGATGACATCGCAATCATGAAGCGGGTCGCCGCACAGGATCAGCAGGCATTTAAACTGCTTTACCAGGAATATGGCAAAGCGGTCTACAGCCTTGCCTATCGCGTCCTGCAAAATGCGACGATGGCGGAAGAAGTGACGCAGGATGCTTTTCTGAAAGTGTGGCAGCAGCGTTCCCGCTGGGACCCGGAAAAGGGAAAACTGAAAAATTGGATGCTGACCATTACCCAGTTCACGGCCATTGACCGTCTGCGCAAGGAAAAACGCCAGCCGGCTGTGTACCCTGATTCAGTTGAGGAGATGGATGAGAAAATTGACGCGGCGCTGCATGAACTGCGCTGGCAGGAGGGTAGTGTGCTGCGGATGCTGGTCAAACAGCTTCCAGCGGAGCAGGCCGCGCTGATTGATCTGGCCTTTTTTCAGGGGATGAGTCACGGTGACATTGCTAACACGACGCATATTCCACTCGGCACAGTCAAAACGCGCCTGCGGACAGGTTTGCAGCGGCTGCGTGAATTATGGCTGGAGTCGGAAGCGGCCAATCGAACATCCACGCCCCATTAATCGGGCGTATAATCTTGTAAGAGTGTAGTTGTAAGTAAACGAGATGAGCAGTCCTAATCCGTCCGCCCCTGATTGTAAAACAATCCTTGAGCTGATACCCGATTATGCTTTCGGGTTGACCGCTCCGGACGAAACACGCCTGGTTGAATCGCATTTGCAGACCTGCCCGGAAGTCGCCGCGCAGTTGGCAGATTTTCGCCAGATGCAGGATGAAATGCGCGAGAATGTCCCGCAGATGGAACCGCCGCCGGAGTTGGGCGAACGGTTGATGGCGGCTGTTGCCGAGCCAGTGATTGTCCCCAAACCGCGCCGCACTTTTCAGTGGTCATGGGTGGCTGCTGCTGCGGTGGCAGCACTGATTATCAGCAACGTCTACTGGCTGCTGCGGACAAACAGTCTCAACACGAATACGCCGCAAATCCAATCGCCGGACAATGCCTTCATCCTCACCAGCACCAGCAATTTACGCTGGGCGCGGCTCCCGGCTTCTCAGGCAGAAAGTGATGCTTCGGCTTTCCTGATGTGGAACGGCGAAAGCAAAATTGGCTGACCAAAGGCGAGGATAAAGTCAGCGCCGGGACATTCAGTGTTGATGAAAAAGGCATCGGTACGCTGCTGTTCAATATCACCGATCCCATCGACAAATACACCTGGGCGCGTATCACTGACGAGATTACTGGCGAAGTAGTCGCTAATGGCGAACTCCCGGTGAATTAACCATCAAAAACTGAGGGGAAAATCATGCGGCGGATTGTTCTCGTTTTACTGTCCGTTGTTCTGATGCTGAACTTTTTCGCCGTCCGTAGCGATGATGCTGAATTGCAGGTGATTACGGCTGCAAATGTTAAACAGCTTCGCCCTCTCATGTCGCTCAGTCCGATTCCTGATGGGGTATCCAGTGTCTTTTTCAATTCCGATGGAACGGTTCTCTATGCTGGCGGCGGGGAAGATGTGCCGCTGACAGCATGGGATATTCAGACCAGGGCGCAGCTATTTAGTATCGAATTGTCCTACTATGGATTTGCGCTGACTGCGGACGATCAGTTCCTTATTGTCAACAGCAAGACAGATTTGGGCGGAATAACGCTTTACGATGCCACAACTGGAGAGCAGAAAGTTCAAATCCCATGCAGCGGCGATTCGCTCAACGTCGCATCCAGCCCCGTTGACAGCGGATGGTTCGCGGTTTACGCGCCATCTCCCGGTGGACCGCCGTCGCATATCGATTTCTGGGAAATCAGCGATTCACTGCCCAATGGATACACCAGCGAAGCTATCAACCGTTGTAAAGCGGATGTTTCTGTAGAGGCAGATTCGACGGGCGGCAGTTCTATCGACCCGTTGATCTTCGCGCCGGATGGAAAGACACTGTTGTTCGGCAGCGAGATTTTAGACACATCCAACTATGTCATAACGCATCAGTTTGATTCGGCAGATATTGGACTCATTTCGACGGCTGCTTTTAGCGCAGATAGTCATCGGTTGGCACTTGTCACGCAGGATGCAGATTACGAGCCGCACCTTTCGGTCTGGGATACGGCGTGGGCAGATGATAACCAACCCCTTGCCATGCTGAATCTCAACCCGGATGGATTATTTCCTGATCTGAAAATTCGAGGTCTGCAATTCAGCCCTGGCGGCGGACTTTTAGCGCTCTACGGGGATTTTTATGATGGCAAGGAAGTTTCCCGTATTGTCTGGCTGTGGGAAGGGAAGACCTATGAGCCGGGGATATGGCTCAAAGTTCCATACAATGGCTCTGGTTTCGTCACTAACCTGCCGCGCCAGATTTTCAGCCCCGACGGAAAAATGATCGCGCTGACCGATCAGGATACGATTCACCTGTATGGCGTTCAGTGAAATTCAGCGATTATCTCAATTTGTCCAACGATATTGGCGTTAAAATTCGCTAAATCCTCTGCCGAAATCCAATATTCCTGATGGGTACTGCTGCCGACTGTTTTAACGGGATAGGCTGCTAAAAAATTCGAGCGAACCTCAAAACGGGTCACATATCCTGCATAACCGGATGCAGGGTCTTTGGTGTTCCAGTCCCGCGCGATTTGAGTCGCATAGTCTTCATTCAGCACCGGGTAGAAAATCGGCTGTGTAGGTAGGCGCGGCGGGAATTCGCGGAAGTCGCTCTCGCGAATCAGATCGAGTTCTTTCTGTCCCACCGGACGATACAGCGTGATTGTTTCTTCAGCCATCATTTGCCCGACAAATAATTTTGGCGGATGCTGTTCAGATGATGCAGTTCATGTCCGGCGATGTGATAGGCCGCTGCCCGAACGCTCATGATCCTTTGACTGGCGATGCCGGAGCGCATCAAAGCCGCGTCATCAAAATTATCGAACAGAGTGAGCGTTGCCAGCCGCACCGATTCGTATTCTTCGAAAATGCTCGCCAGTGAACGTTGGTTCGCGCCGGAATAGGTTACGTAGGGTTCCTGCTCGAAGCCGGGTAACTCGGTGGCATCATTTCGGGCAAAGCGCAGGGCACGATAAGCATGGATACGCTCGTCATCGACGATATGCACGAGGATTTCCTTAATCGTCCATTCGCCGGGAGCGAAGGGCGTAGTCAATTTTTCCTCGCTCAAATCCTGAACTGCTGCCCGAACGATGTCCAGATTGTCTTTCATGTGCTGCAAAACCAGTCCATCATCCGGCAGCAGACCGATATACATGATGGTATAAGGGGCGTATTCGCCTTCCAGCGGTTTGGGAATCATACGCATGTTGTTTTCTCCACTTATTCCAATTCGCGCCGGATGTTGACGCGGACGGCATTTTTAATCGGTTCTTCGGCGACAAAAATCAGGTAGCCGCCGCCACCCGCGCCGGAGAGCTTCCAGCCGAGGGTCTGGTCACGGTAACGGGCGATCAGGTCAAAAATCATCGGGTTGACCATATCGGGAAACATCTGAATCTGAGCATCAAAGGCTTCGCGCATGTGTTGACCAAAACCTTGAACATCGTGCCTGAGAATGGCTTGCCAGCAGTTTTCCGCCGCTTCGGATAGAGCTTTCGCGCCTTCAACCGTGATATTGAGGTTTGCCAGCGGGTCGTAATCATCGGCGCGTGGGTCGAGCGGGACGAGATAAAGCGCCTGCTCAATGAATTGCAGTGTGAGTTCATCGCCCACATGGTCGATTTTGGCAGGCCAGTATTCGCCCTCATAGTAAGCGCGGTTCAATCCCGGCATGGCGATTCCAATGGAATCCTGTGAGCCGGAAATCTGTTTCTTCCCCGGTGGATTGTCGTAGCGGAATAAAATCTGCGCCAGCTTTTCTGGGTCACCGGGGGGCAACTTCGGCCCCCATAAATCTAAAGCGCTGTTGCGGGTGCTGGTCGCCATGCCGCTGCGTTCATTGAAGGTGATGGTCGGTTCGAGCGAGATGGTCAGCACCGGGCCAGGATAGAGTTGAGAGACGAAAGGCTGATCGAGCCATCCACCTGCCAGGTCGATGCGATAGGGAATCTGATCGACGCGGCGCAGCGCAGTAGTCGAACGGGGCGGCAGACCGGAATGGGGTTCGCGTTCCAGTACGAGATATTCAATGCCCAATTCGCGGCAAAGGGCTTCTTTCTGCGGGATGCTGCCATCAGCATTGACAATGAACATATCCGGCATCATCTGGCGCAGTTCATGTTCGAAGTCGAGCATTCCTGAGCCGCTTGAGACAAACGCCTCTTTGACACAGCCAACCGACTGTATCATATACAGGCGTTCGTCCTGACTGTTGACGGGCACACGCCCTTTTAACCCGTAGACGGTTGCATCTGAGCCGAGCGCGACGTACAAATCGCCATAAGCCGCCGCTGCCTGCAAAAAAGCGATATGCCCACTATGGAGCATATCGAAACATCCGCTGACAAAAACCTTTTTCGCCATGTAGCCCTCTCATTTTTATTTCAAGGCTTATTATCCTACATGGCTTGAGGCGATATGAGCAGGGTTAGACCGTGATGACGACCATTCCGGTTTTATGCCCGGATTCGACATAGCGATGGGCATCGGCGGCCTGTTCAAGCGGAAAACAGCGATCAATGATGGATTTGAGCTTCCCTTTCTCGACCAGCTCCTTGATGAGCGGCATATCAGCCGGGTTATCACCGGATAAGGCGCAAATGACCTTCTTGCTGCTCATTTTCGAAGTCCACAGCATTTGGAAAAGCTGTTTCATCTTGAAACTCGCCAGCAGGTAGCGTCCGTTTTCCTTGAGGACGTGCTTAACCTTCGAAAAGGAACTCTTGCCCATAATGTCGAAAACCACATCGTAGGTTTCGCCGTTCTGGGTAAAGTCCTCACGGGTGTAATCAATGACATGATCTGCGCCTAAAGCTTTTACCATCTCTATGCGTGGTGTTCCGCATACCCCGGTCACTTCCGCGCCATAGTGTTTGGCAAGCTGCAAGGCGGCTGAACCAATCGCCCCGGACGCGCCGTTAATCAGCACTTTTTGTCCGGGCTGAATGTTCACTTTTCGGAGCAGACTCAAGGCGGTTAAAGCTCCATAGGGAACGGCAGCGATTTCCTCATAGGTCATATTGGCCGGTTTGATGGCGATGACGCTGTTTTCCGCTACACACAGGTATTCGGCATTCGCTCCCATGCTGGGGCCGCGATAGCCAAAGACCTGATCGCCTTTTTTAAACAGTGTTACCGCTCTGCCGACGGCTTCAACGTCGCCCGAAAATTCGCTCCCCAGCGTGGTTATTTTGGGTTTACTGAATCCAAACGCCAGCCGCGCGGGAAGCCACATCAGTATGGGCATCGAGAACTTGCCGGGGGTCATGGCGCTAAAATTCCGCGCCCAAAGATCGCCCACCGTGACGGAGGTGGCGCGGATTCTCACCAGCACCTCATTGTCCTTCGGAGTAGGTTTTTCAACTTCTGTGAGATGAAGCACTTCCGGTGCTCCGTATTCTGTATAGGTAACGGCCTTCATGAGTTTTCTCCTTGTTTATTCGGTATCGTGTTTACGATGATGGCGACATTTCCCTTTTTATGTCCCTGATCGACATAGCGATGCGCCTCGACGATTCGCTCCAATGGATAACAGCGATCAATGACGGGTCTTATCTTCCCGGCTTCGATCAGCTCTTTGAGGCAGAGCAAATCTTCAAGCTTTTCACCGCCGGCTGATGTGGTCAGTACATTGAGATAGATGCCGGTTTTCCTGAGCAGTTTTTTGCCCTGTGAAGGTGAAAGCTTGCCAACTGCGTCGAAGATTAGGTCATAGGATTCACCACTATTGGTAAAATCTTCGCGGGTGTAATCCATGACGTGATCGGCTCCCAGTGATTTCACCAGTTCCAGATTCGCAGTGCTGCATACCCCGGTTACTTCTGCGCCATAGTATTTGGCGAGCTGTACGGCGTATGTGCCGACTGCTCCTGAAGCGCCGTAAATCAGCACTTTTTGTCCGGGCTGGATATTCCCTTTTCTAAGGCAGCGCAGGGCGGTCATCCCAGCACCGGGAACAGCCGCGGCTTCCTCATCGGTTATCGAAGCTGGTTTTACGGCTAGAATTCCATTTTCTGGCAGACATTTATACTCGGCATAGCCGCCAAAATTCGCCGCGAAGGTCGATGCAAAAATGGGGTCGCCTTTTTTGAAGCGTGTCACATTTTTGCCAACGGCCTCAATTTCCCCTGCCAGTTCCATGCCCAGCATAGTTCTTCTGGGTTTGGTAACGCCCAGGTAAAGCCGCGCGAAAAGCCAATCCCGGCGGGGAACCGTGAAGCTCCGCATTCGCGTATCGCCGATGGTTACGGTTGTCGCGTGAACTTTGACCAGGACTTCATTGTTCTTCGGAGTCGGTTTTGCGATTTCTTTGAGATGAAGCACTTCCGGTGCTCCGTATTGTGTGTATACAACTGCTTTCATATTTCTCTTCTCCAATAGGTGTGGATAACACCCAATATATTTCTGATTGCTTCGGTCCATTACTCGTCAAAGTGAAACACTTCTTCCAATGGCAAGTTGAAAACGCGTGCGATGCGAAATGCCAATTCCAGAGAGGGTGAGTATTTTGAACTTTCGAGCGCGACGATGGTTTGGCGTGTGACACCTACTTTGTCGGCCAACTGCTGTTGAGTCATTTCATCATGCTCAAAGCGTAATTTACGGATGTTGTTGCTGATAGGAGAGGTAGGCATCTTAAACTCCCCGGCGGTACAGATAAATCCGTGAACAATCGCCAACGATTTCTGCCAGCATTGCCGAGAAAATAAGCAGGTTGAACATCACCAGCGGCGGCATGTTAATAACCAGCGACCCCATCGAAACCAGAACGCCAATGCTAAACACGCCATATGCATTGCGCGTCCCCGTCAATCCAATGAGTTTGTCGCGCTCATCGGTAGTAAAACGTTCTTCTTCTCTGGTTCTAATCATGTGGAGGATACTGGCTGCAATCTGTGCGAGGATATTGGATAGGATATTCACAATAATCGCCAGTACGATCACGGTAGCCCACAGGCTGAAAACATTGGTCGAGTTGAAGTTTCCTTCCTGGGACATGCGGTAGACATTCACACCATAAAATCCAAAGATCAGTAGGGTACACATTAACGAGACGGTGTTGTTTCTTTCCTGATAGGACATATCATCCTCTTTTTGTCTGCTGATTTTTACTTTATGTCAAGTATTTCATACATAAGGTATCACGAATCATTCACTGTGTCAAGTATTTTTTACATTCAAGGGGAAATACATCCTCAGATCGAGGCAATAAAAAAGACGGCTCCCCTTATGGAGAACCGCCTTTAAGAACCCGCCCTATGCGTTCAGCAATCAGGGTGCAGGTGTGCTGGTCACTTCGTAGGCTGTGCCATCGAGGACGACGATGAGCTTATCGCCTAGCGCGAAATACTGTCCGAGTTCGGCGTGCGCATCGAGCAGCGCGAAGTAATCATCGCTGAGGAATTCGACCTTTTGAGTCTGCATCGTATCCGACTGGAAGGTTGTATCCGTCCAGACACCCTCGCGCAGAATGAAGGTCTTGTCGCCGACAGCCTGAATCGGGTTCACCGCTTCGCCGCCAGCAATCGTTCCATCATCGCTCTTTTCACTCACTGCGCCGCCACCACCACTGTACTGGCCGAGAGTAGGCGCTGCCATAGGAGCCATTGGTGCATTGGCATTGGCGAAACCGGATGCGGCATCGGCAGCATCGACTGCGCCAGCGCCACTTGTTTGGGATGATAATGTCTGTGCTTCCTGAGCGAACTGCTGCTGTGCCTGTTCCATGCCCTGCGCACTCAGGATGTCATTTTCCTGAATGAGGAAGCTGGTGTAGGGGGTAATGATGCCGTAGCGAACACTTAACTGCACAACACTGTCGATCAATTCCTGATTCTGACCATTCAGGCGGATGTTGTTGAGCAGATCACCGATGCGGCGGGTCGCCCACAACCGTGCGATGAAGGGTTCACCACCAGCATGTGCCGGGAAATTCAGGCCGCTGTAGACAAAGGATTGTTCCTGTCCATTGACCTGCCCCTTGAGCGTGAAGGATAGATTGCTGGCATCGCCGCGATACCGTCCCACAAGCGTCAACTGAGTGCCAGCGAACAAATCAGGCAGGGGTTGGGCGGGATAGGTGTCTTCCGTCAGCAGGCTGCTGGTGTCGAGCGTGACATTGGTCAGCACTGGGGCGCTGATTTTGTTGTAGAGGCTCGACACTTCTTCGTCAATGCGTTCGGTTGGGCGGACATATGAGCTGGTGCCGTGTTGGTCACGTACCAGCGTATCCAGCAGGACGGTATCGACATCATCACCTACGCCGAAGGCAAAAATGCGCACATTGGGACGTGAGGCGGCATCCACATTGCTGATAATTTTCTGCGTATCGACTTCGCCTTCTGTCGCCAGTCCATCGGTCAGGAACAGGATGGTGGTCGGGCGTTCGGCATCGATTTTGCCCAGGGCGGTGGTCAATGCGCCGTTAATGTCGGTGCCACCGATGGCTTCCTGACCGCGCATCCAGTCAATCGCGCTCTGTGCCTGATCGGGTTGTTCCATACTGTTGCTGAAAACCCGTTCGCCTGTGCTGAACAGAACGACATTAAAACGATCAACCGGGTTCAGATGCTTCAGAACGTATTCCGCAGCGCTGCGTGCCTGATCCCACTTATCGCCGAACATGCTGCCGGATTGATCGAGCACGACGATGACATCTTTGGCGATGGTCTGGTCGTCTGGCAGCGTAACAGGCGGCTGTACCAGCAGCATGAAGAAGCCTTCATCGGTGGCACTTTCGCGGTAGGTCAGCAGATTGGCGTTAATGGTCTGGGTCGAAATGCCGTAGTACAGGCTGAAATCATCCTGCGGGATGCTCCCGGCGCTTTCATATCCGGCGCTGAAGGTCTTGGCGGCATCATTGCGGCTGATGGCAATCGGATGGCTCGGTGAGTAGATATTGCTGATCGCGTCGTTGCTCTGGACATCGACACGGATGCTCAGGTTATCTACCGGACGCGGTGTCAGCAGATTGGTCACTTTGAGGGGATAGACATAATGGATCAGGCCGTTATCGACTTCGAGTGCCTGCGAATAGCTGATTTCGATGCGGCGCGATTCTCCCGGCGGAATGGGAAATACATTGGCCTGAATGGCGCTGCTGCCGACATATTCCAGCAGGGCCGGGTCACGGTACTGGCGCACGATTTCATTGTAGATGCTGCGCGCCTGATCGGCAGGCAGAATTTTCGCGTCGATGGCCTGACCGTTGATATACATGGTCAGTTGGTCAACGGATGCGCCACCGGGAAGCGGGAACACGAAAGTCCCTTCCGCCTGCGCGTTTCCTTCGTTGACGAATTCCAGATCAACATTGGTGGTAGCGATCTGGTTGGCAATGGTCACGGTGACGCGGTGATGGTCAATTTTCAACCATTCGGGATTAGTGAATACACCGGGCTGCGTCGGTGGGGTGCAGGGCGGCTGCACTGGACAGGTCGAGTCTGCCGGGCAAGGCAGCGGTATCGGGCAAGGGAGTTCCTGCGCCGCGACGGGCAGTACCAGCAGGAATAACAATAAGGGGATGAGAAACCGTAGGTGCTTCATTCAAAACCTCCAACATCCTATCGAGCGATTTTGCGTTACTGCTCATAGGACGTTGGAGGTCTGACTTTAGTTCCCGGATTGGATTTTGAAATACCTACTCTATGACTTCCAGAGGTGGGGTCGTTTCATCAAAATATTCTTTCATCATGGCACGCATTGTTTCAACATACTCTTTGTAGAAGACACTTAAATGAATATGTTTAAGAGTCTCATAAGTTTCTTTGACATGTGCTTCTTCCCGGTGATCGTGGATTTCCTGAAGAAAATCACTTATACCCTCAATAATTGGGCGCATTACTTCGGCAGGAGATCTTCCTCCATGACCTGAGGCGAACAAAGGAATTATTATACTTTCAATAGGTCGATAATTCTTTTGATTTGTCTGCCGGGAAAATTCATCCTCCTCAATCATTGAGCCTTTATTCTTCGGGTCTTCTAACAATACAATTCCTGTACCTGGTGGTGAAATAACACCTTTTTTGTTGTTTACCTCTATTATTTTTTCAAGGGTTTTTATTGTCGCCCTACGTAGGCTTGTATCTCCTTTGTCAGGAACAGCCGTTCGTTCATCTCCTTCTCCCACAACTGCAACGGTTATCGTGTGGAAGATGTATCTTGTTCGGTTTTCTGAACGCAAAATGCTTAATGGGTGTCCTGCACTGGTCGCTATAACTGTTCCGATGCCAAGAGGTCTGGTTAACCGCACATTACCTTTGATAGCCGCTTCGAGTTCGTTTTGTAAAGTATCTTCTGCTAATTTGCCACCCTCATCAATGTATGATCCGTAATAACGTAATAATGCTGAAACTGATTTGCCTTTGAAGATAGACCCCATTTCCAAATAGGGGTTTTCAGAGTTTACAATGACATCAATATTTCGTGCTTTCGTCATATCGCCTACTGCAATATGAATTTTGCAGGGTAGAATCGCGGCATTCAATTTGTATTGGAATGTAGCATATTGAGTATTAGCGCTTTTGACTGGAGTTTCTGATACGGCTACTGTAAAAGTTTTTTTATTATTATCTTTAGCTGAAAGACTTATCAGTTTTTGAATACTTCCTATCAAATCCTGATCCTGTTTTTCATTGCCGAGGCGGTAATCAATGTACTGATATTTTGACAGATCCAGTTTATCAAGGGTCTCACTAACTTCGAAGTTACCTCGGATTAAGACGGGTAAAATCTGAATCCTCGCGCCTCTTGCAATATCGACCTCCCTCCTAACCCACTCGGACTGATCTGTTTGCCCAGATAGCAAAAGTAGCAAAACATCTCTTTCCGGAATTTCATCATAAATTTGCTGATTCCAGGGTCTTCCTCCTATCAGGGCATCCTGATCCATCCAAACATCAAAACCTGACCCTAAAAGTAACTTTCTGATTGCATTGGCATCTTTCGTAAGTCCTTCATCAACACTGGTTTTGTAGCTAATAAAGACTTTAATGGGCTGGCTCATTTAATTACCCCTATATCATTGAAGGCCTTGAAGTGAGTAGGATTGATTAGATGCCGCATCCAATTAATCTACTCACAAAAGGTCTCTATTTCTCCTCTTTCATTCTTACAGCAAAGTTTAGACAGGGATAAGTGAATAAAGACACTTTGATTGACGGATGAATTTCAGACCCGCGCTAAAAGTCTATCCATCTCACCCTCAACAACCTGAACATCAAATTTGGAATAGGCACAAATATAGATGGATTTTAAGGTGAAATCGGGGTTTCCGGCATTGCTCACGAAATAATCGCGCAGTGCAGAAACAAGTGCTCCCGCGACCTGCTGGACTTCACGTTCGCGTCCACCTCGCCCGGTGGCAAACAGTGGGAAGATGATGCTTTCGACGGGTTTATAACTATTTTGGAGCTTTTCTTCGATGACTCGCCAGTCTGTTTCCGGAGGTGAAATAATGCCACGCTGGCGGTTCACTTCAACGGTCTTGTTCAGGCAGTTCGTGACCGCTTCCGGAATGAGGTTGTAGGGGATGGGATTAATGGATTTATCGATTCGGGTTCCATAATCGACTGAAACCGTGACACAGTGAAAGATGTAACGTGCCTTGTTGCCAGAAGCTAATTTGCTGCTCGCATGGCCTGAGTGAGTCGGCACCACAAAGCCCATATTAACCGGAATATTATATTCATCCCAGCGGAAAATCTGGTCATACAGATGCTGCTGTACGGTGTCTTCGCGGATTTGACCGCCAGCAGTTCGGCGAGAACCATGCAGGCGCAGGCGGGACGAGACCGTATTGCTTTCAAAAATGCGCGCCATCTGCATGTAGTTGTTTTCCGGGTTGACGATGACATCAATCTGGGACATTTCAGCGATGTCACCGGCTGCCAGATAAAAATGTAAATCAGAGGATTGATTATTCAGCGTGTAGGCGGCGTACTGCTTATTGGCTGGCGTGTGTGGTTCTTTAAAGACGGGATTGCTCTTGCGGTTCACCACCGCTTCCAACCATTTTTCCTGTCTGTCACGGGTTTTGGATTTGTTCTGCTCAATGGCATCCCGTAAGGTGTTATATTCGGCTTTTGAGCCTTCAATTAATTTGACAATCTGGATATTGGCAATCGCAAATTGGTTCAACATGGGCTGAAAATCGAAGCCATCCCGAATCAGAACGGGCAGCACAAAGACCTGCGCACCCCGTGCAACATCGATTTCCCGCCGTACCCAATCGGATGTGGCCGTTGTTTCTGCCAGCAGCAGCAAAACAACATCACTTTTCGAAATCGCCTCGTAAATCTGGGTATCCCAGGCTTCACCGGGCACGAGATCGGTTTTATCCATCCAGACATCGTAGTCGTGGGTTTCGAGATGATCCCGGATTCCATTCGCGGTCATGGTAAGGCCATCTTTCAGCCCCGTTTTGTAACTAATAAAAATCTGCGTTTTTGAACGATCAACACTCATTGGATTTATCCCTTAAATTGCTCGATCTATTACGAGTATCTATTATAGCCCTGGATTGTTCACTCTACACAACACAATCGAAGTTTGTTTAGTTTTACACACTGGCAGTTTCGGTGAATTTCAGAGCATGTTATAGTTATTGTTAGTAAGCAAGGTAAACAGAACTGGATTTTATGTGAAACGGCGTGTCGAAATTCTTGATCAAAAGCAACTTTTCAAGAAACATTTCTTTCACATCGAGGAAGCTCATCTCCGTCACGAGTTGCAAGACGGTTCCATGAGCGAGGTTCTCACTCGTCTTAATTTCGTCAGGGGCGACAGCGCCGCTGTTGTGATTCATGATCCCAAAACAGATAAAGTCGTTTTTACCGAACAGTTTCGCTACCCCAGTTATACCAAAGGGGATGGCTGGCTGCTGGAAATCCCTGCCGGGACGGTGGAAGACGATGAAAATGATAATCCGCAGGTTACACTTCAGCGCGAATTGATGGAAGAAATCGGCTATGATGTGTCCAAATTCAGGCATATTTCCACTTTTTATGTCAGTCCGGGCGGCACATCCGAGCGAATTCATCTCTATTACGCGGCTGCGACCCCCAAACAGAAGACAGCTACGGGTGGTGGCCTTGTCAGCGAAGGCGAAGACATCCGCATCGTTACGCTGAAATTCGAAGACGCTTTCAAGAAAATCGAAACGGGCGAAATTGTGGATGCCAAGACCATCATTGGTCTGCAATGGCTGAAGTTGAAACGCTGCGAAGAATAATCAAACTTCTTTAATTGCTGCTGCCTATATCACTTATTGGATATAGGTATTTTTGTTTCTCCCCCAGGCTGTTTATAATGCTGGTCATCACGTTGCATAAATACAGGAATGCCACCCATGACCACCCATTGGGATTCGACTCTCTACGATACGAAGCACAATTTTGTCACCCGACTGGGTGAGGACATCGCCAGCGAATGGTTGAAGCCGCAGGCAGGCGAACGCATCCTCGATCTCGGCTGTGGGACAGGACATCTGACGCAGAAGATCGCGGACAGCGGCGCGGAAGTCGTCGGGCTGGATTATTCACCGGAGATGATCGCCAGCGCACAAGCCAATTACCCCAAGCTGAAGTTCGTTGTGGGCGACGCATCCGATTTTCATTTCGATGCGCCATTTGATGCGGTTTTCTCGAATGCGGCGCTGCACTGGGTTCATGCGGCGGCTGAAACAGCGGAGTGCATATACAATGCGCTGAAACCGGGTGGACGGTTTGTGGCGGAATTTGGCTGCAAAGGGAATGTGGTGACGGTGCAGAATGCGGCTGAAGCGGTACTGCGCGAGAAGGGCTATCCGGCCTGGTCGCGCTCACCCTGGTATTTTCCGAGTCTGGGCGAATACACCTCGCTGCTGGAAAAACAGGGCTTTTTCGTCGCCAACGCTATCCAATTTGACCGTCCCACGCCGCTGGAAGGCGAGGAAGGTGGTCGCAACTGGATTCGCATGTTTGGCGCACCACTGATAGCAACCATACCTACCGACCAGCAGGAAGCGTTCATCGCTGAGGTGGAAACGCGCATTCGTCCGACGCTGTATCGCGATGGTCAGTGGTTCATGGATTATCGCCGCCTGCGCTTGATTGCTACAATATCCGCTACAGCGTAATTATCGACTGGTGACTGATGACTCTTCGACAACCTCTGCTTGAACTGGGCGGAACAGGGACACTGCTCCATATTCTGCCTGCGAATGGTTTTCCGCCGGAAACGTATGTGCCGATGCTCAGGCCGTTTCTGAGCGATTATCGCGCGGTGTCGCTGGTGCCACGTGCTTTGTGGCCTGATGAGCAGCCGCCGACTGAGCCGCGACGGTGGGAAAAACTGGCGGATGATTTGTTAGCCGGACTGCATCAGTATGATCTCCCACCGATTATCGCGATTGGGCATTCCTTCGGCGGAGTCGCATCAATATTGGCTGCGGTGCGGGAACCGGAACGCTTCCGGGCGCTGTGCCTGCTGGATGTGACGATTTTCCCGCTTCACGGTATGGCAATATGGGCGCAGATGCAGGTCGATGGAAGCATCAGCGAAATACCCCTGGTGAAAGGTGCTTCCCGCCGGCGCAGGGCGTTCGAAAGCGCCGATGAGGCTTATACCTATTTCAAAGGCAAGTCGCTGTTCAAAGACTGGCCTGACGAAACCGTGCGCCTGTATGCCGAATTCGGGACACGCCCGACGGCTGGTGGACAGAATCGCGAACTGGCGTGGTCGCCGGAATGGGAAGTTTATTATTTCAGTAACGTCTATACCGATACCTGGGATGTCCTTCCCCAACTGCGCGGCAAACTGCCGATTCTGACGATTCGGGGCGGGAATTCCGATACCCTTTTGCCAGAAGCGGTGGAGAAAATGCGGGAGATTCTGCCGGAAATGAGCTATGCAGAAATTCCCGGACATGGGCATATGTTCCCTCAGAGCGCTCCACAGGAAACAGCGGCTATCATTCAGAAGTGGCTGGCGGCGATTGCATAGTTTCTTCGATTTCAGTGATGCGGCGTTTGAGAAATGCTTGCCGGACAGTATTTTCGCACAGAGAAAGCGCCTGTCGATAGGCATTCAAGGCTTCAGCCAGTTGACCGCTGCGGCGCAGTAAATCGGCACGGGCGGCATAAAACAGATAATAGTCGTTCAGTTCGCCGCGTTTTTCCAGTTCATCAAGCAGTTGCAGACCATGCGCTTCCCCATCTGCCATCGCGATGGCTGCGGCGCGATTCAATTCGATGACCGGAGAAGGATTGATGCGCAAGAGTTCATCGTAGAGCGCGGCGATTTGCAGCCAATCGGTGTCGGATGCGTGGGCGGCCTGTGCGTGGAGCGCAGAAATCGCGGCCTGAATCTGATACGCGCCGGGTTGATGCATCCGCAGTGCTTTTTCCACCAGCGCCAAGCCTTCCTGAATTTCATCCTGATTCCACAGCGTCCGATCCTGATCTTCCAGCAGGACAAATTCGCCCTGTTGGTTGACGCGGGCGTGACGACGAGCATGATGCAGAATCATGAGCGCCAGCAAGCCGAGCGCTTCAGCATCTTCCAGCAGGGAAACCAATACCCGCGCCAGTCGAATCGCTTCGACGCACAATTCATAACGAATGAGGGAATCGCCAGAGGCGGCATCATAGCCCTCGTTGAAGATCAGATATATGACCGAGAGCAGGGCATCCAGGCGTTCGGGCAGGAGATGCGCAGGTGGGACGCGATAGGGAATGCCTGCATCGCGGATTTTACGCTTGGCGCGTACCAAACGCTGTGCCATTGTCGGTACTTCTGTCAGAAAGGCGCGAGCGATTTCCGGCGTGGAGAGTCCGCCTAAAGTATGCAAGGTGAGGGCGACCTGAGCATCCTGCGCGAGTGCTGGATGACAGCAGGTGAACATCAATTTCAGACGTTCATCAGGGATCAGGTCGGGTTCAGATTCATCCGGTTCGGTATCGGCATCGTTCAATACATCCAGTAAACCCGTTTTACGGGCGAGAGTCACATCACGACGCAGGCGATCAATGGCTTTATGACGAGCGGTGGTAGTGATCCATGCGCCGGGATTGTTGGGCAGACCATCCTTAGGCCAGCGTTCCAGCGCCATGATGAGCGCGTCCTGCAACGAGTCCTGCGCCAGATCGAAATCGCCTAAATAAGCGATCAGGGCGGCAAGCACCCGCCCTGATTCTTCCCGAAAAGTACGCTCTACAACCAGATGCGTATAGGGCATAAATGGCTGCTACATCTGCGAGAAATCGACCAGCGGACGAACTTCCATCGAGCCTTTTTTCGCGCCGGGACAGGCGGCAGCAAATTCAATGGCTTCGTCCAGGTCTTTGGCATTGACGACATAATAGCCGCCCAATACCTCTTTAGTTTCGGCGAAGGGGCCATCCGTGCTGGTGATTTTGCCGTCACGGACGCGCACAGTGGTTGCAGACGAAACCGGGTGCAGGGCTTCACCGGCTACCATCGCTTTGCGGTCTTGCAGCATTTTGGTATAGGCGTTATAGGCATCCATTTCCTTCTGGAATTCTTCGGGACTCTGTTGAGTAGACGGTTCGACACCATAGATTAGAAGAATGTACTGCATGTTCTTTGCTCCTCATCAATCGGTTAGACGATGAATTTCGCCTTTTCTATCAATACGACGAATGAGAATCGCCAGAATCGACAATTTGTTCGATGGAAAAAGCTGCCAGTTTCCAGTTTCCAGCTACCAGCCAAAAGAAAGCGAGATGTTTTGGCAGAAATGGCGAGGGAGAATCCCCCGTGAAAGGCTGGCAGTGGCGGCAGTGAAAATGTGTTGAGTTGAGGCTGCCCAGTATGGGGGGAGGGGGTGGGCAGCCTGAGGGGAAATGAGGCTGCCTCAAATCTTTTTCTCCCTCAAATGAGGCTGCCTGATTCCGGAAAATGTCCATATCACTGAGCCACCGATGGCGCGCGTGTCACAAAGTCGAATAGTTTAGCCCATTCCGGCGTAATCGAAATCTTCGCCATCTGCCGATAGAGTTGGCGTACCTGCGTTTCGAACATCTCCCACTGATCCGGCGAAATCTGCTTTTTAGAGGCTTCCAGATATTCCGCTGGCACACCGTCCACGATCTCGATGCTGGCAGTCCCACGTACCATCAAGACATTCGGTGGAAAGGTGACGGTATCAATCGTCAGCGCGACTTTGGGATGGATACTCAACGCACGTACCTTTGGCGCTTTGGGAGACGTTGCCATAATGAACTGCGTGCCGTTCCAGTGAAAGCCAATCGGGATAACGCGCGGAAATCCATCACGTCCGGTATAGGCCAGCCGTGCTGGGATAGGCGAGTGCAGGAGTTCCTGCGCCAGCGGGTCGTTCAGGATTTCGCGAACTTCTTGTTGTTCCATAGGCGTTTATTTTCCGAATCTACCTGGTTATTTATGCTATCCCGTGTTAATTTGCAGAGTTATTTTAGCACAAATTTTCGGATGTGCGGTTAGAGTTTCCATACGTTAATCCTGAAGCGCTTTGAGGAGCAATTGGAGGGCGGCGGTTGCGCTGGCGGCTTTGACTTCCTCGCGATCTCCTGACCAGACATGTCGTTCGACAATGGGTGCTTTTCCCAGCAGGCTCAGACCGATGTAGGTCAGACCAACAGGCTTTTCTGCTGAACCGCCACCGGGGCCAGCAATCCCGGTGACGCTGACGGCGACATCCACACCTAAGGCTTCCCGTGCTCCGACTGCCATTTCCGCCGCCGTTTGCTCGCTGACCGCGCCATAAGCCTTGAGTGTTTCCTCACGCACACCCAGCAACTTTTGCTTGATGCCATTGCTATACGAGACAATCCCGCCCATGACATAATCCGAACTGCCGGGGATATTGGTCAGGCGATGCATAATCAAGCCGCCAGTACAGGATTCCGCCGCGCCGACTGTCCAGCCTTTGGCACGGAGTTTTTCACCAACCAGCGCTTCCAATCGCGTGTCGTTCATGCCTGCTCCTCGTGAATAATCTGAATAAAACGGACACGATATATCGTGTCCCTACAAAAAGCGACTCTTTACACCAATAGGAAACAAATCCTAACCGGAAACTCCCAAATTTGTATAGGTTTTCCTTGCATAAACAGCTATAATGTGGGATAACATACCATCCTGTGGGATATTGAGGGATAAATCACTGGAATGGGCTACTGGGGCTGGAGACGCATACTCACATTTTTTGTGAGCGTAATGGTGGTCGGATGCAGTGCCACGTATGAAAGTTCCTCCATCATGCCCCCCACTTCATTCCCCCCCATCACCCTCATTGCGCGGGGACTCATCACACCCACTCCACCCAGTGTCGCTTATCTCCCACCGGACACCCCCCAGGCTGCCCCCACAGCATTAATCTATGTTGTCCAACCGGGCGATACGCTTCTGGGCATCGCCAGCCAATTTGGCGTGACATTAGACGATTTACAAAGCGCCAATGGCACCGTTAATCCGTTCACACTGCCAATTGGTGGGACGATGCTTATCCCAAATCCGCCTTTCACTGCCGAGGGCGTTCCGCGCCTTCCCACTCCGACACCTGCGGTGCTGGTTCTGCTGCCGCCCGCCTGCCGCCCTAGCGCTACGGATGGGATCATCTGCCTGGGGCGCATTCTGAATACACGGGAAAATGGTGTGGAGCGGGTCAACCTGACGCTGCAACTGCTGCGCGCGGATGGCAGCTTACTGGCACAGAGCAGCGCGGGTGTGGAGCAGGCTTATATTCCGGCGGGTGGTTCGGCTCCCTATCGCGCCTTGTTCAAAGCGGAGTGGCAGGACTACAGCGGCGCGTCAGTCTGGTTACAAAACGCGGAAATGGGGAGCGCAGACCATGACCGTTATATCATGCTGGATATTCAAAATCAGCAGGCACAACATCTGGAAGGGCGCTATCTGGTATCCGCGACCCTGCATAATTCGGAATCAGAAAATGTGCACCTGCTTCAGGCTGTGTTGACGGTGGAGGATGCCAGTGGTCAGATTATCGGTTATCGGGTGCTGCCCCTGGATGGCGCATTAGCCGCAGGAGCAGACTACCCGTTTGAGATCAGTGTGATGGCCGCCGCTCCCACAACCCATACGCTGTATGTCGAGGCGGAAAAAATTCAGTGAGCGTTAAGCGAGGGAATGTTAAAACCCTCACCCCAACCCCTCTCCCTCAGAGCGAGGGGGCTTAAAAAGCAGAATTACGTTTGTAAACATGATCTATGCGGTGATGAGGGTGCCAACTTCATGGTTGCCCTGTACGGCGTGAAACAGATCGTGCTCCGCCCAGAAATCCACCACAAGGATAGGAAGGTCATGTTCCTGACAGAGCGTGAAGGCGGTCATGTCCATGACTTCGTATTTGTTGGACAGGACTTCATGATAAGTAAGGGTGGCGAAACGGGTGGCGGTGGGGTCTTTCTTGGGATCAGCCGAGTATACACCGTTGACTTTGGTGGCTTTAATCACGATGTCCGCGTCAATTTCCATCGCACGCAGGGCTGCCGCCGTATCGGTGGTGAAATAGGGATTGCCTGTGCCGCCTGTGATGATGACCACTCGGCCTTTTTCCAGATGGCGAATGGCGCGAAGGCGGATGTAGGGTTCGGCTACGGCGTTCATCTGGACAGCCGTCTGGACACGGGTGGTTACGCCAGCTCGTTCCAGCGCGTCCTGCAATGCCAGCCCATTCATAACGGTGCCGATCATGCCCATATGGTCAGCGGTGCTTTGTTCCATACCACGTTTTACACCCGCCGCGCCGCGCCATAGATTCCCCGCGCCGATGACAATCGCAATCTGGATGCCCATATCGTGGATCTTTTTGACCTTCTCGGCAATATATTCCGCGCTGGAAGGGTCTATGCCGAAGCCCTGTGGCCCGGCCAGTGCTTCACCGCTTAATTTCAGAACAATCCGCTTGTATGGAACCGGGCTGTTTCCGTTGGTCGACATTCGTACTCCTTGATTCTAACCATGCAACATTTGTGATTTGGGATCTATACCATAAAAAAGGGACTAGCCAATGGCTAATCCCTTTCTCTACGTCAATGAAAAACGTACAGGTGATTTAAATGAGTCGGGCGGGTGGGCAAACGCCTATGCGCCGTCGGTCTCATCAGCGTTACCTTCACCCAGCGCGAAGCGGGCGAACCGGCGAATCTGGATGCTTTCCCCCACAGCGGCGACAGTTTCCGCCAGCAGTTGGGAGATTTTCTTGCTGTCATCCTTGATAAAGGGCTGGTCGAGCAGAACAATTTCCTCCAGGAATTTGCTCAGGCGACCATCCGCCACTTTTTCGGCGACATTATCCGGCTTGCCTTCTTCTTTGGCGCGGCGAATTTGCAATTCACGTTCGGCCTGAACGACTGCTTCCGGCACTTCTTCGCGGGTAATGTACTGCGGAGCCAGATTGGCGATGTGCAGCGCGACATTATGGGCGAATTCCTGGAACTTTTCGTTACGCGCGACGAAATCGGTTTCGCAGTTGATTTCCACCATCACGCCCAGACGAGCATTGTGGTGGGTGTAGACCTCGATCACGCCGTCCTTCATTTCACGTCCAGCACCGAGCTTCTTGGCGGCTTTCGCCAGACCTTTTTCCTTCAGGAAATCAATGGACTTCTTGAGATCGCCTGCGTTGGCTTCCAGCGCTTTCTTGCAATCCATTGGGCCAGCCCCGGTAGCTTCCCGGAGTTCCTTGACCATTTGAGCAGTTATTTCCATCTTACTCTTCTTCCTCACCTTCAGGGAACAAATTCGTATCACGCAGCTTGGCAAGAGTCGAAGCGCCGAGATAAGCTTCGTCGTCCACGTCATCCACCGCGTCTTTATCGTCGTCGTAGTAGTATTCCGGTGCATCCTGCATGGTTACTTCAGCCTCATCCAGATCATCCGGTTTGCGCATCGCCTGACCTTCCAGAACGGCCTCGGCAAAGGTGGCGATAATCAGCTTGATGGCGCGTACAGCGTCGTCATTACCGGGAACAATATAGTCGATTTGACTGGGGTCAGAATTGGTATCTGCCAGCGCCAGAACCGGGATGCTCAGAATATTGGCTTCCTTGACGGCGGTGGCTTCACGAACTGTATCGACGATAATCAACAAGTCGGGGAGTTTGCGCATATCGCGTATACCACCCAGACGCAGTTGCAGCTTCTCGATCTTACGAGTCAGAACCAGACCTTCTTTTTTGGTCAGCAGTTCGAATTCACCCGCGTCGCGGCGTTTTTCCAGTTTCTTGAGGGTGTCGATGCGATCACGGATGGTACGCCAGTTGGTCAGGGTACCGCCCAGCCAGCGGTGGCTGACATAGGGCATCCGGCAGCGGGCGGCTTCGGCAGCGATGGTTTCCTGTGCCTGACGCTTGGTGCCGACGAACAGTACCGAACCGCCCTTAGCGATCGTATCGCGGATCAAATCATAATAGGTATTGATGTTGACCAGTGTCTGCTGGAGGTCGATGATGTGGATACCGTTGCGTTCGGTGAAGATGTAAGGTGCCATTCGCGGGTTCCATTTGGGGGTGCGATGCCCAAAGTGAACACCCGTCTCTAACAGCGCCTTCATAGAGATATTGGAAGGCATACTATTCTCCTGATGGTGTTTAAACGAGCACGCCGTTCATCCCTGAGGCAACCTGCTTATGACAGGCAACACCCTCAAGTCCGGGCGTGTGAAAATTTGGCTTTTCAGCCGGGAGGATTTTAGCAGATTATAGCAGGCGGTGTAAAGTGCGGATCGGTTTCACGATGGCGCGGCTTAAGTTCAGGACATACGTACCCTGCTTTCACGCATTATTCAATTTTGATATACAATGGGAGAAACCAGGCCTGTGCAAACACATTGCGGAGGAATCCTTTGGCTGGGAATAGCTCCATTCAAGAAAAACTAAGACAGGGAATTGAAGCGGCACGAAAAGGCGATAAACTGGTCGCACAACGCCTGCTGCGGCAGGTTGTAGATGGCGACAGGAACAATGAAATTGCCTGGATGTGGCTTGCTTCCACACTCGATAATCTTCAGGAACGACGATCAGCGCTGGAAGAAGCGCTGCGCATTAATCCCGCAAATACACGGGCACAGGAGGCACTGCGTCAACTGGATGCTGTGCTGCCGCCGACCACACGCCGTCCGGCTGCGGGTGGTCGCCCCACCGGGGGTGCTTTACCGCGTGTTGGCGCGGGGAATGTGAACAATACAGCGCTGATTATCGGCGGTGTTGTGATCGGGATCATTCTTTTGGTGGTGATCATTTTCAGCGTGGTTTCGAATAACCAGCAGGCTGCGCTGCCCAATGCTGCCACACGGGAGGCGCTGCAAGCGGCTATTCTGTATACCGCAACGCCGCTTCCGACCATAGACCCGAAAAGTTATACGGCGACACCTTTTTATGGGGTTATCGTCACGCGGGACGTGAAGTCGAATGTACTGCCGCCGACCTTCACGCCCACCTTTACCCCGCAGCCCAGTTCTACCCCGCTGCCCACTGAGACCCCTTTCCCGATTTCGAAATTTACGATTCTGTATACCAGTCTGAATTCAGGGGATGCTCAACCCTCGCTGTACAGTATGTCCGGGGATGGCAGTGCTGACCAGATGATTGGCGCAGGGAGCGATGGCTACAGTGATATTGCCTATGCGCCTGACCGGGAACAAATCGCGTTTGTCCGAACAGTGACTTACGACAAAGATGGTCAGTCGGTGACGGCTCCGGAATTGTTTATCGCGCCCGCAGCGAACCCGAATGCTGCTAAACAGCTTACGCATCAGGGCGGGACGCATCTGGCATCACCAGCCTGGGCATCGGACAGTGTTCAACTGCTGTTTGTCAGCAATTCAGACGGCGATGATGAAATCTGGTATATCACGGTGGATGGCAACAATCTGCGCCAGATTACCCAGAGTGACGGCGTGGATAAAGACCCGGTGTGGTCGCCCAATAACGATGTGATTGTTTTTGCATCGGAACGGGCAAATTATAATCCCAATGGAACGAATCTGGGGCTAACAGAAATATTCAGCGTGACGAATGATGGCGAAACGGTGACACAACTGACTGACGATCAGGGCAGCAGTTACAGTCCATCCTTCTCAGCAGACGGCACCCGTATTACCTTTGCCAGTGACCGGGGCGGGAAAGGTAATATTTATGTCATGAATGCTGATGGTGAGAATCCTGTTCGACTGACTCTGAACCCACTGGTGGAAAATCGTCAACCTGCATTTACGCCTAACGGGCAGTCGATTGTGTTTTTATCGAATCAGGGTGGGGACAATTTCCAGTTTTATATCATGGACGCGAATGGGAATGGTATAACCCGGCTGGTTGACCCCGGACGGAATATTCAATCCTTTGCATTTTTACCACTGCCCCTTGCCATCTTTAATCCCTAGTCAATCGGTGGGGGCACCAATTATCAGACGGATTTTAGCCAGAGGGTAAACCTCTGGTTTTTGAGGTAGATTGAGCGTCACAGGCCGTCCACTGGACGAAACGGCTGCCGCTGAAAGTCGAGGACATTTTGAGCGAATTTAACATTCAGGAAACACTGCGCCAGGGAATTGAATTTGCCCGTGAGGGACAGAAATCTCAGGCTCGCAAACTCTTTAAACAAGTTATCGATATGGACAAGGACAATGAGAAGGCCTGGTTCTGGCTGGCTTCTGTTGCGGAAAGTGACGAGGAACGGCGGGACGCGCTGGAAAAAGTCCTTGAGCTGAATCCGAATAACGAACGGGCGGAACAGGCTCTGGAGAAAGTTAAGGCGCGCCTGGGTAGTCGCGGTGAGCCTGATGAGGTTATCCCCGGTGTTAACCGTCGTCAGCTCCTGATGTTTGGTGGTGGTGGTGTCGGCGTTATTCTCCTGATTGTGCTGCTGTTTATTGTGGTGAATAGCTCGAATAACGCTCGAATTGCTGCCGAACAGGCCGCCTCAACGGGTACCTATGCCGCTTTCACCGAGATTGCTGCCGTAGCGACGAATGATGCCATCAACCAGACGGCGACTCAGGCTGCGATTATCGCGCTCACGCCGCAGCCGACCACTACCCTTCAGCGGGCTACACTGCCGCCGACCTTCACGCCGCAGCCCAGCGCTACACCGCTTGTGACCGCGACACCGCTGCCGCAGCCGCAAGGTTTGGAAGGGCGACTTTTCGCGTGGAGTGGACAGGACACCAATAAAGTGGGTTATCTGTCTGTCGGTTACTTCCCGCTGGGTGGCGGTGGTCAGTTTATAGCCGTTCCCGATATGGTCGGGCGTGACACCTATCCCTCACCGGATGGACAGAAGATCGTGTTCACCCAGTATTTTGCGACGACCTATGATTACGGGGTTGGCGAGGTGAGCTTAAGTGGTTCTGATCCGGTGGTGCTGACGCAGAGTCAGGAAGTCTTTAAGACGCAAATGCCGACCTTCTGCTCGGCGTTCAATATCGTGGCTTTTGTGGGGATTTCCACGAATGAGCGCGATATTACTTTTGGTGATCAGAATGTCCAGCCAGCGTTCCAGGTCTTTACCCTGAATCTGGATACCAATGAACTGCTGCGTTTGACCAATGACAAAGCCACCTATACCTTCCCGGCGATCTCGTCAGATTGTTCCAAAATTGCGGTGGTGCGGAACGACAACGGACAGGGTGCTGATCTGGTGATGATTGATGTTGCCAGCCGGAATCAGACCCCGATCACCAATGATCTGGGGAGCTTTACCGAATCGCGTCCCAGTTGGTCGCCGGATGGAACGCAGTTGATTTACTCAGCCTATCCCGCGACTGACCCGAACAACAGCGATATTGTGGTGCGTCCGTCGGATGGTTCTGGTACGCCGCTGGTTCCGATCCGTGATCCTTCGAATGACATCTACCCGGTATTCAGCCCGGATGGCAAGGACATCGCGTTTGCCAGCAACCGCAACGGGTATTACGACATTTACATATTTGACCAGATTGATGGTACACTCTACCAGTTGACTTATAACCAGGACGAAGATTATCCGACGGCCTGGGTTCCCTAAACTGATATGGTTGGAGGGGATAGATTTATCCCCTCCTTAAATGGCAGAATTGCGAAAAGCAAATAGCTAACTACTGAATCTATGTCTGAAAATAAACTAACCTTTGCTGAGCTTATGCAATCCGGACGGAGTGCATTCAATGCGGGTCGCCGTGAGGATGCGCATCGACTCTGGAAAGAGGCGGCGGCGCTAGAACCGTATAATGAGCAGATTTGGATTTCGCTGCTTGAAGTGGTTAACGAGGATTCCGACAGACTGGTTTGTCTGCAAAACATCCTCCAGATTAACGCGCTTAACGTTCAGGCACGCCGGGAACTCAACCGGGTAGAAGCGAAACTTCAGCGGGCTGAACTCAAAAAGCAGGAACAGGAACAGGCGCAGCAAGGGCAGCAGCGCCTGCGCCGTACTGTGATTTTTCGAGCCATGCTGGTGGGTATCGCCATTGGGCTTTCCGGTGCGTTTTTCGCGATAGTCATCAGCATTCTGCTGTACGCGCGCTGAACTGCGACTCTTTCCACTGATTGCACCCGCAAGATTTTATACTTTTACTATCCGCCAGTTTCCGCGCTGACTTTCTTTGATTCTCCGGATTGGAATCAGGCTAATCCTGAGCGCGTAAAGGACATATGAGAAAAACCCGTTTTGTGTCTTAAGCGGCTCAGAGCAGGTGGCTGTTCTTTTTGATTTCCCATCATCCAAAATTGAAATACCTGCACGCAGACCCGATGAACTTGTTTCGCTTGCTTTCGAGATGCGCTACACTTGATTCCGTGCTGGTGTTGTAAGCTGTGATGAGAGAGAAGGATTGCTGTAATGCCCTATACTGCCACATGGTATATTGAGAAAGAAGTCATCTACGTTACTTATTCGGGGGTAATGACGGTTGATGAACTCCGTTCTTCCCTTTTAGAGATTAAAAATCTGGTTGAGAGTAGTTCGCGCCCTCTGGTTCACACCATTAGCGATGTGGGTGATGTTATTACACCCGTAGGTATCAAGGATTCCATCGGCCTTGTTCGAGAAGTCGGCACAAATGACCGCGCCGGATGGACTTTGACTATTCGTGAAAAATCAATTGTTATGAAGATGGGTGCGGCTTTAGGGTCTTCCATTTTTAAACTGCGTTACCGAACATTTGACACCTTTGAGCAGGCAATTGCTCATCTGAAGCTTGTGGATTCAACCATTCATTGGGAGCAGGCCAACAGTGAGGTTGTAAAGGACAGGTGATGAAACCTGTCCTTTCGTTTTATGTTCAACCGAGCGCTGGTGCAATTGAAGCTGTCAGCGTGTCATGGTGAAGGGGATGTCGCCTGTTGTGTAAACCGCCGTTATAAGCACCATCTGACCATAAAAAACATGGGCGACCCTCAAAGAAATCGATGGATCAGTTTCTCCACCTCAAAATCAAGTAAGATGAGATTCTATATAATTTGTTAAAGTTTTTGTCAGGGTTGTCTGTTATAATTTGCAATACTACGATTAAAGCCTGAAGGACAAATGCAATGCCATATGATGCCCGGTGGTATATTGAAAATGAGGTTATTTACCTCCATTACTATGGAGCAATGGACGCGGAGGATTTGCGTGCTGCCCTGATGGAACATAAAAGCCTTATTGAAAACAGTCCACGTTCAATAGTTCATGTCATTAATGATGTAGGTGATGTCACTGTACCTGTACCCCTCAAAGATTCTTTGCGAATTGTTCGTGAAGTAGGTGGTCACGTACGATCTGGTTGGAGCCTTACTATTCGTGAAAAGTCTATCATTATCAAGATGGGGGCAGCACTGGGCGCTTCCGTTTTCAAAATGCGTTACAGGGCATTTGACACATTAGAACAGGCATTGGCTCACCTGAAGTTGGTTGACGAAAGTATTCATTGGGATAAGGTTAACAGTGACGTTGTAAAGGACAAGTGATAAAACCTGTCCTTATGCCCAGATAAGTGCTCCTGCATTCTTCGCTGGCAGAAATGTTCTATTTCAGCGTGTCATGGTGAAGGGAATACTCACTGTACAAGTGCTGCCATCATCAAAGTTGTAGGCGATGATGGTTTCCCCTGTCACAATTTTTTCGTTACCGAAACGCAGTATGTGACTAGTTGTACCTGTAGCGCCAAGACTACCAAAACTAACCCGCCCTGGACTACTTGGGCCGCAGTTATAAACGCCTTCTGATGCCTTGCTACAAGTTTCGCCAAAAAAGTACATGCCGCCCCCATAAAAATCAATGGAAATAGGATAACTCTGGGCGGCGATGTAGCCCTTATCGCAAACGAGTACCTCTGCGCCGGAATAATTCCAGCCGCCGGAAAATGAAACAGGCAGGTCATTCGCAGCGGCGACTGCGTTGTTGATTTGCTCTGGTTTGGGCGGGAGCGCGACTTGCACCGATTTCGGAAATCCTACTTTGACGGGCAGGACTTTTAAGCGGTCATAGTCATAGGGCTGCGGGAAAGACGGTGTCCCGTTGACCGTGCCGTTGGGATCGAGCGGGATTTGCGAGAATGTGCCTTCGGGAATTGTCTGGGTGACTCCGCCTGCGCTGACTGTGCCTTTTCCTTCAACCACATTCACCGTCAGGTAATGACTATCAGCCTGTAGATACAAGGTTGAACCGAGTGTCACATCTGCCCCGTTGATGTTCAACTGAATAGTCCCGCCGGATTCTGGCGATTGAATCAACACCCCACTGTCGGGTGCGCTGACACAGGGACGATCATTCAACCCGGTCTTCAGATAGAAGGCCTGCATAGGGCCAAACAAAGGCGCACTGGCTTCAACAACACCCAGACTATTGATGTCCCTATCCGTACTGAGAAACGAAGCCGATACCCATCCAGTTGTTCGCGCATTCGGGTCAACCAGAATGCGAATCCAGCTATTGTCAGCAAGGCGACCATTGGCGGTGACGGCCTGCCCGGTTTTGAGCGAACTGATAATATTATTGCCGCTGGTAGATGGTCGTCGGCGCACATTGACATTCCCGGTGGAGATCATAATCAATTCAGTAGTAGCTGCCGCTTTATTTGTCACCTCCACGTCACCAAAGAGCAGGAAAACAACATTCTGTCCGGGCAGCGTATCGGGAAGATTGGCCTGTATCTTCATGAGCGCGATGCCCCATACATCACTGGTAAGGTCAAGTGAACTCAGCCGTAAATCTTCAACATTTTCCACGCCGACCAGATCGCCGGGCTGCTGGAAGGTGAAGTTGTCGCTCATGCGTGGTGTTGCGTCCAATTGAATATTACCGTAGCAGAGTTGGTTACGTCCGGTATTCTGACAGGTATCCGAAACGGCTTCCAGAGCGGTATTGACATAGGTTGGGCAATCGGACAAAGATTGCGCCAACAACGCTGACGGTGCCAGACACAAAAAAAGCAATGAATAAAACGTCAAGAAGCGGCGCATGTATAACTCCCTCAGGAATCAAACTAGTGTCAGCTTATAAAGACAGTGCGAACTTTCGATTGTTACATGGGAGAAGTGTAATTTGGATTTACTTACACGGCAATCGATACACTGCGGAAATTAAAGTTGAGAAGCATTAGACTCTATTTGCCCAATTCGTAGTGGGCATCTTGCATAACTTCAAAATAGGCTAAGCGGAAACGACACACTACTTATTACTCATTGACGTTGATTTGTGACAAATTTCTCTTATAATCTGTAATAGCACGATTAAATGGTAAAAGGTCAGTGCAATGCCTCACGAAACCCGCTGGTATATTGAAAATGAAATCATATTTGTGCGTTATTCCGGAGTCATGAGCAAAGAAGAACTGCGCGGTGCGATGCTGGAGCTTAAGGACCTGATTGAAAGCAGTCCACGTCCGCTGGTTCATGTGATTAACGATTCTGCCGATGTGACTGTACCGGTTTCAATCAAAGATTCCGTGCAGCTTGTGCGTGAAGTGGGTTCACATGAGCGCATTGGGTGGACGCTTACCGTCCGCGAAAAGTCTCTTGTTCTCAAAATGGGAACCGCCTTTGGGACTTCCATTTTTAAGATGCGCTTCAGAGCATTCGATACTCTGGAACAGGCACTTGCTCATCTGCGGACAGTGGATTCAACCATTCATTGGGAGCAGGCTAAGAGCGAGGTTGTAAAGGACAGGTGATAAAACCTGCCCTTATGTTTGAAATTACGCCCAGCCGAGCGCTCGTGCCACTGTAGCTGTCAGGAATGTGACCACAAAGGCCAATCCCAGCGGCAGGAAGGTCGCCACCAGTGTCCATTTCAGATTCTTCGTCTCATTCCAAATCGTCATAATGGTGGTGCTGCATGGGTTATGCAGGAGGCTGAACAGCATCAGGTTGATGGCGGTTAAGAGTGTCCAGCCGCCGATCTGCGTCAGCACCGAATGCACCTGGGCATCTTCCAGTTCCAGAATCACGCCTTTTTGTGCCAGTGCCGAGCCACCCAGCGTGAGTGTGAGCATCAGGATGGTGGGGACGACGATTTCATTGGCTGGAATAGCGACGATGTAGGCGACTAAAATCACCCCGTTTAGGCCGATGAAGAGTCCCAGCGGATTGAGCAGGTTCACCATGTGCGCGGCGATGCTGGCATCTCCGATGGTGATATTGCTCGCCAGCCAGATGACCGCCCCAGCAGGCGCAGCCATCACCACCGCGCGCCATAGGACGATCAGTGTCCGGTCAATGACTGAGGTGTAGAGCGTTCGCATAATCTGCGGCGGACGATAAGGCGGCAGTTCCAGACTGTAAACCGAGGATTCGCCTTTCAGCCAGGTATGCGAGAGTGTCCACGAAACACCCAGTGTGACGATAATCCCCAGAACGGCGATGCCCACCACACTCAAGGCCGCAATCAGACTTGCCAAGGCGGGCGGTGCGGCGGCGGCGACAAAAATCGTGCCCATCAAAATCAGGGTAGGCCAGCGTCCGTTACAAATGCTGAAGTTGTTGGTGATGATGGCGATGAGGCGTTCGCGGGGACTGTCGATGATGCGTGTGGCGATGACACCCGCTGCATTACAGCCGTAGCCCATCATCATCGTCAGGGACTGCTTACCATGCGCGCCCGTTTTGGCGAATAAGCGATCCAGATTGAAGGCCACGCGCGGCAGATAACCGAAATCCTCCAGCAGCGTGAAGAGCGGGAAGAAAATCGCCATGGGCGGGAGCATCACGGCGATGACCCACGCGGTTGTCAGATAGATGCCGTCAATCAGCAGGCCGGAAAGCCATGCCGGAGCGCTGAGGGCGCTGGCGATACTGTGCAACGCGGTGTAGACATTGGACAGCAGGAAATCGGACAGCATCTTCGAAGGGACATTCGCGCCCGTGATGGTGATCCAGAAAACGGCGAAGAACATGAAGCCCATCACCAGAAAGCCCCATACCGGATGGGTAAGCGCCTGATCGAGTTTGCGATCAAAGGTCAGCCGCGCTTTTTGATCGCTGCGGCTGACACTTTCATCGGCAATGCGCGAAGCATCGGTAAAAATGGATTCCATCAACTTGTCGTGGTAATCGCTGCCGATCTGTGTTCGCAGGTCAGCAACCGTTTGCAGCAAATCAGGCTTGACGGTCATGATACGGCCTCCAGCGGAATGACATCCCCTACGGGCGCGACGACTTTCCCACGCGTGAGATCGCCCAATGTGCGTTCGCGAATGGCCTGCTCGATGCTGGCATCGCCATCCAGCAAGCGCAGGGCGACCCAACGGGCATTCGGCAAACCGGGAAATTCCTGGCTGATTGCATCCGCCAACTGATTGAGAGCGGCTTCAAGTTTTGGATCACGCTGCTGGATACGGTGTGGATGGGCGGGGTAAGTCCCTGCGGCGACCTGTTCAATGGCCTTCAGCAGTTCGGGGATGCCCACACCGCGTCGGGCTGCCATTGGAATAACCGGGACACCCAATTGACGCGCCAGATGGCGTTCATCAATTTCTATGCCATGTCGTTTGGCTTCGTCCATCAGATTGAGGGCGACAACCGCTCGATCCGTGATTTCCAGCACTTGCAGTACCAGATTTAAATTGCGTTCCAGACGGGTTGCATCGGCTACGATGACGGTTACATCCGGCTGACCAAACAGGATGAAATCACGGGCGATTTCTTCATCAGTGCTGGTCGAGAGCAGGGAATAGGTTCCCGGTAGATCGACCAGTTTGTAGTTCTTATCGCCAAAATTGAAGCCGCCTTCGGCACGGGCGACGGTTTTACCCGGCCAGTTGCCGACATGCTGGCGGAGTCCGGTCAGGGCATTGAAGACAGTGCTTTTACCGGTGTTGGGGTTGCCTGCCAGCGCGACGACGAAATCCGAAGCGTCAACACGGACACCCAATTTCTTCAGATGGGCGCTGTTATAAGCCGGACAGGTTTCGCAGGCGGTCATGGCTTGTGCAGTCATTTTGTCACCTCTGTTTCAATCTGGATTTGAATTTCGCGAGCCTGCTGGCGGCGCAGGGCGATCACACCACCCCGTACCCGGTAAGCAGTCGGATCACCCAATGGGCTTTTCATCTCGATTTCCATACGGGTTCCCGGCAGGATGCCTAAGTCCATCAGACGGCGACGGTTAACGCCTGCGCTTGTCAGGGCGGACACGATAGCAGTCTGACCGCTTTTAAGCTGGTCGAGCGTTAGCGTAGAAATTGGGTGATCGTTCATCGCGGCAAATCCTTAAATTGTCATTATTACCCTTATTTTAGGTTAATCT
The DNA here is from genome assembly GCA_044226645.1 of Aggregatilineales bacterium. Lineage (GTDB taxonomy): Bacteria > Chloroflexota > Anaerolineae > Aggregatilineales > Phototrophicaceae > CFX2. Next base: position 37,881 of record JBGAGR010000005.1, on the reverse strand, counting down.
AAAAACAATGTCAACAACCAATTTTGATAATCCTAAATGATGATGAAGCGTGTCTTAATTTAGTTTAGGAAATGCATAATAAAATCACCTTAGGTGTGTATGAAATACAATCTGGTATTTGGGGTATGAGTCGATTGGGCTGGTCGGTCCCGTTCAACACTTCCCAATGTGCCCAAAAATGTAACGACGGTTGCATTGTCAGTGAATATACGCTACACTAATGTGTAACGATGGTTACATTTTGGAAGGAGTGTATCAATCATGAAGTTTGTAACCCGCGAAAAACCCAAAGTGGATCGTGTGGGGTGTCCCTGGCTCATCAAGCGCTTTATCGATGCCGATGCTGAACTGCTGTTTGTCCCGGCGGATCAGGTGATGGCGACTGCCCAGCGTGAAAATGCGCTGCCCTACGATGTGCCCAATGTTGAACTCGGTCATCAGGATGGCGGTTCATCGTTCGAGTCCTTTATCCGCAAGTACAACTTAACCGACCCGGCGCTGCTGGAACTGGCAAAAATCGTGCGCGCGGCGGATACGCAGGATCGCAGCGCGGCAGCGGAAGGTGAAGGGCTGCGCCAGATCGCCAACGGCTGGCATTTGCTGGATTGGTCTCTCGAAAAAAGGCTGGAAATTGGCTTCGGCGTTTATGACTGCCTGTATGCGGTATGTCAGGAACGGGTGGAAACGCATTTGCATACATCAGGCGTTGTTTAAAAAATCCGTCGAAAAGCAAAGGTAGATTATTGTGCTGAAACAAAAGTCATGGGGCGGACTGCGCGAATTGGAAGCCTTGAAGCGATTACCCCGCGATGGGCGCGTGTTGTTTATCAGCCGCATGGTGCGCATGTTCGCCTATGGCTTTATTTCAGTGGTATTGGTGCTGTACTGGAAACAGCGCGGATTGGATGAACGTCAGATTGGCCTGCTGCTGACCGGGACGCTGATTGGCGATGTGATTCTCTCGCTGTGGATTACGGCGCGGGCTGACCGGGCAGGTCGGCGGCGGATGTTGATAATCGGCGCGGTATTGATGATCTTCGCGGGAGCAACATCTGTGCTGAGTGACAGCCTGACGCTGATGGTTATCGCGGCAGTGGTCGGTACAATCAGCCCCAGTGGAAATGAGGTTGGCTCGTTTCTCTCGATTGAGCAGGCCGCATTAGCGCAGCTTACCAGCGGGATAGCGCGCACATCGGTTTTTGCCTGGTATAACCTGATCGGGTCTTTCTCGACGGCGTTTGGCGCATTAGCTGCCGGGATAATAACGGCTGTTCTGCAAGCCGGGGGCAGCACGCCGCTGGACAGCTATCGCTTTGTTCTGGCGGGTTATGGTGTTTTGGGCGGCCTGCTGCTGATGCTCTTTGGCTGGCTTTCGCATGGCGTAGAAGCGCAGAAGGTGGAATCCGCTCCTGTGGTAGAACAGCGCTGGTTCGGTCTGCATCGTTCGCGCGGGATTGTGCTGAAGTTATCCGGGCTGTTTATGGTGGATGCCTTCGCCGGGGGACTGATTCTGCAAAGCGTGATGGTTTACTGGTTCGTGACGAAATTTGATGCCCGACCCGAAGCGCTCGGCGGAATCTTCTTTGGTGCGAATGTCCTGGCGGGGTTATCCGCATTGGTAGCAGGTCGATTGGCAGCGCGTATTGGGCTGGTCAATACGATGGTCTGGACGCATATTCCCTCCAATATCCTGCTGATGCTGGTACCGCTTATGCCGACTCTGCCGTTAGCGGTGCTGCTTCTGCTGCTGCGTGCCAGCCTGTCACAGATGGATGTACCTACCCGCCAATCGTATGTCATGTCGGTGGTCGCGCCGGATGAACGCTCTGCCGCCGCCGGAATCACGACCATCGCGCGGACGACTGCCAGCGCCGCCGCACCGAGCCTGACGGGAGGTTTATTTGCACTGTCGTTTCTGAGCGTGCCGTTTTTTCTGGCGGGTGCGCTCAAAATCGCCTACGATCTGACGCTCTGGCGCAATTTCCGTCGGGTGAAAGCGATGGAATAGCGGCTATACACCCCACAAAGTGGTGGTCTGAGTTGTTTAAAGCGTGCTATGCTGGTGGAAAATGATGCAATCCTGTACCACTTATGGATGAGACGCAAACCCCTTCGATCATCGGTGATGACGGCGAATTGATCGTCGCTGACCCGGATATTAACCTGACCAATTATGAGCCTTATGAAGTACCGGCCTTTGAGGAGGCAGGTTTTGTCCCCGAACGGTTGGCATTGAATGAACGGTACCCGTCACTCGGCATCTTCGTTATCATTGGGCTGTTTATATGCGGTCTGCTCGGATTAGCATTCATTGTCTCACCGAAAGAAACGCCACCAACATTGTCTCAGCCGAAGGTTTGGGCGAGTCAACTTTCGCTACCAAAGGCGGGCAGCATAAGCCTCTCGCCCAAAAATCTATGGCAGGATATTCAGCAAATCCAGTGGTCAGCAGACGGCAGAGAAATAGGTGTTCGTACCGCAGCCAATCGCCTCTACGTATGGAATTTTAATCTTCAACAACTCATCACCCATCAATCGGTTGCGGCGCAGGCTTTCGATTGGAAATCGCGGCTCAACAGCTTTGTCACCAGTATGCTGGGATATGTCGAAATATATCTGGATGCTGGAGGTAGCGGTTTGTCGTCGCGCAGTCTGAAAATCGACTCACTCGATGGCAGATTTCCTCTATTGCTGAAATTCTCATCCGATGGCAACCAATTGGCTATCGGGGATGGAAACTGGCTGCGTGTTGTTGATGCTCAAACGGGAAAAACGCTTCATCTACTGAACTTCCCAGACCGCATCATGAATGTTCTCTGGGCATCGAATAATCAGCGCTTGTATCTGGTGGTGGGGCACAAACTTTATTTCTGGGAAGGGGATAAGCCACAGGAAATTCCGGTTCCGGCGGTTTCATGGTTGAACATCGATTTATCATCTGATGGAAAAAGCATGGTGCTGGCTTGCGACACACTCGATAACGATCAGCTTTCTGCGCGGATTGGGACATTGAACGTCAACAACAATGTGTTTTTCTGGTCCAGCATCGTCCCGTCAACAGATGCTTCCCATCCAGTAATGGTTGCATTAGCGAAGAACGGCATTTATTTAGCCAGTTTCGTGCAAGGCGAGAACAGGATCACCTTGTGGGACAGAAACAGTATGCATGTCCTGCAAACGCTCACTAATCAGGATGATGAGGCTGTCACCAGCATCGATTGGTCGCCGGATAGTCATTATCTGGCCTTCAGCAGCAGTTCCTATGTGACCATCTGGAATAGTGAGTAGATTCTATTCAGGGCTAACCTGAGACAGCTTATCCTATGGTAAGCTAGTAGAAAAAGTGAATTCAAAACACGTATGGATGACGATATACCCTCTAAATCGGTCATTGGTGACGATGGCGAACTGACTAAAGCCGATTCTGCTGTTGATCTCAGTAATTATGCGCCTTATGAGACACCTGCCTGGGGAGAAAGCAGCGAACCAGCCCCCATCAGCGCTCCCTGGTATGAGCGCTGGCCTGTTGGCTTGGTAGTGGTTATCGGTGTCTTTCTGGTTGGGATGGTCATATGGATCAACAACAACTCTGCTCCCGGTAACACGCTATCCACTGCTTCAAATGCAGGCGGTGTACCCGGTCCGTTTCAACTCCCCGCACCGGGCGCATCCACGATTTCCGCCAAAAATCGCTGGGAAAACATACAGCATGTGAAATGGTCTTCCGACAGCAGCAATCTCGGCATTGTCACCGCCAAAAGCCGTCTGTTTATCTGGGACTTCGACCAGAATCAGCTTATCACCAAGGAGTCAATCAGTGGACAGGGCGTTGACTGGCTACCCAACAACACCGATTTTGTCACTGGGCTTCATGGGCGGCTGGACATTCGCGATGGGCTTACTACGAAACCAGTCCGCTCACTCGCGCAATCGCAAATTGTGACCACAATGTCTGTTCTGGAATTCTCAGACGATGGTTCCCAGGTTGCTGTGAGCTATGGGAAGGATTTGTGGATAATCGATGCTGAGACAGGCCATCTGAATCTGATGCGGATTTATAAACAGCCTGTTTATGATGTCATATGGTCGCCACGCGGCAATTGGGTGTACTTCACTGTAGGTCGAACCCTCAATATTTGGGCACAGCATCACGACGACTCTCTTTGGACTCCATCCCAAACATGGGTCACGGTGGATATTTCGCCTGATGGTGGTAAGTTGGTGGCTGGATATGACAGTCTGGTGGATGACCAACCCCAGACGATGTTAGCTATTCTGGACATCACAACCGGCACACCCATCAAGTCGATTCAGATTCCCTCAGCAGATACCACGATTCCCATGAAAGTGGCCTGGTCACCGGATGGCAGCCACATCGCCAGTTATATCGAGGGTGAAAGCAGCATCACCCTCTGGGATAGCAAAACCTTACAGGCAATAGGCGAACTCTACAATAAAGACAACGAAGCTATCACCAGCCTCGATTGGTCGCCAGATGGTCACTATCTGGCCTTCAGCAGCAGTTCCTATGTGACGATCTGGAACAGCCTGCCAGCATCCTAAGATACCCATTGAAAGTCATGGAGCGAAAATACAGAAGGTATAATCCCGCCAGTTACCAGACAACAAAAAACGGGGAAGCTGAGCCAACACCCGTTGCCGCGCTAACTCCCCCGCCGTGCATCAGTGGGTGCGTTGCCCACTGGTCAGGTTTTCTATAATGCTACCGACTCTGCTCACCCGATTAATCATGCCACCGTTTGCGCTTGCTTACAATAAATCTCGCCCAAAAATGTGTGGTTTGTAACTCGAAATGATGCTGTTTGTTTAATATTGATACGATTCCGCGCGCCCTTTGGTTTCTCCCCCTCCAAGCGGGAAGGGGAGAACGCCTACTTAATTAACCGCAGTACCGGGGGCGGACAGGTACCGGGTGCATTGACCTTTTCAATCTCCGCGATTGTCTCCTGCGCGGTAAACACCAGTTCCCGCAGCCAACCGATCAGTTCCCGCCGGTCAAGCGGTGTCATTTCCTGAATCTGTCCTTCGCTGACCGCGTCATGGAGGTCGTCAAAGGCCTCATAGACAGCCGCCAGCCCTGCATCGGTCAAGAGAAAGTCACGCTTAAACTGAGTGTGGATCATCATCGTTTACCTCGTGCCGACAGACAAATAAAAAGGGCGTGAACCTGGTTTTCCAGTCTCACGCCCTTTTCAGGGACCCTTGGGAGAAGTTTGGCTTATATCCTCTATGGATACAGCCCTCCTTCGTGAGACTGACCTCTGCACACGGCATCAAACAGATTTAGCGCGTTATTTTCGCCGCTATTGTCCCATGCCATAGGCGCAGTGTAACTACCCGTCGGAATCGACGGGCTGCACGGCAGACCTGGTTTGGACAATATGCCCATCACGCTAAAAAGTTGATGCGACAGCATCTTTAGGCACCTCGCTCGACTACGGTGTTATCGAGCATTGACTGGAGACTTTCGCCGGTGATAAATACACGGCGCATTCCATCTGGCTTGCTCACTTTGAGGTGTCCCTTGCGAATAAGTCGCTTTAGCGTGCTGAGGCTAACGCCCAATGCCTCCGCGGCTTCCTGCCGGGAGTACACGGATCTGTCCTCAATGCGTAATTTGACTTGCGTAGACATAAACACCTCATTTCATGAGAATTGGGCGCTCGAAAGGAGCGTCCTTTCCACAACGTAAATACCATAACACAGATTTTGCAGGTCGTCAAGAGATTGATAGGGCGCAAAATCGATTGTCAATAGATTTTAACAGGTCATCATGGTCAAAGGTGGCAATAGTGTGTGTAACAATGGGTAAAAAAGGATGCCCCAAGCAGACACGATCCATGACGGCAGCGTTAAAAATCGAGTCTTGACAGTCGGTTTGATACAGGCGCATAATCCTTACACAAAGGCTATGACGGAGAACATGCGCGAAACCAGCGCCAACAGGGAGTCGGCGGTCAGAGATTGAGAACCCCGACAGGTGGCCTTCGCGGAATTCGCTCCTGAGCTGAGATGGTGAACAGATGGTTGTTAGTGATTAGTTTTTAGTTGTTAGTTTTGACCCAAGCGACTGTTTTGGTCTGTAACCAACAACCAATAACTAAAAACCAATAACCCCTCACTAGCCTTCCCCGCGCTATCTGGCGTTACAGGATGAATGAAGTGGACTGTTGAAAAGCAGTCAACAAGGGTGGTACCGCGGGAGATTACACGCTCTCGTCCCTAGATACATTAGGGGCGGGAGTTTTTTGTTTTTGGGACTCATCAGTCGTCAGACTGTCGACTATTGACTGGAGACTAAGACATGCTGGAACAACTGGAAACGGTAGAAAAAGAAGCGCTGGCTGAACTCGATTCGATTCGGGACAGCGCGGCGCTGCACGAATGGGAAAGTAAATATCTGGGCGGCAAAGGCGCGGTGACAGGCTTGCTGCGCGGCATTGGCAGTCTGCCGAAAGAGGAACGCGCGGAATTTGGCAAGCAGGCCAATGAATTGAAAGTGCGGCTGACAGATGCTTTTGCCGAACGAGACAAGCTGGTACATGAACAAGAACTGGCGAAGGATTTGGAAGAAGGTCAGATCGACGTGACGCTGCCGGGGCGTGGTCGTCAGGTGGGCGGTTTGCATCCCTCGACGCAAACCCTTCGCGAACTGTATGACATCTGGGCAGATATGGGCTTTCAGGTGTTCCGCAGTCGCGACGTGGAAAGCGACGAGATGAACTTCACTATGCTCAACATCCCGGAGCATCATCCGGCGCGGGATATGTGGGACACCTTCCATACGACCACTCCCGGTGTGATTCTGCGAACGCATACCTCGCCGGGACAGATTCATGCCATGCATGAACTGGGTCAGAACGGGACGCAGCCGATTCGTGTAATTCTGCCGGGGATGTGCTATCGCTATGAGCAGGTGACAGCCCGCAGTGAAATGCAGTTCCATCAACTGGAAGGGCTGGCGATTGGGCGCAATATCCGCATGAGCGATCTGAAGGGTACGGTAACGGAATTCGCGCGGCGCATGTTCGGGCAGGATGCCAAAGTGCGCTTCCGTGCGTCCTACTTCCCGTTCACTGAGCCGAGCATGGAAATTGATGTCGAGTGCTTCCTGTGCGGCGGCGAGGGATGCCGTGTATGCAAATACGCCGGATGGCTGGAAATCGCCGGGTCGGGCATGGTGCATCCAACGGTGCTGCGCAACGGTGGTTATGATCCGTCCGAATGGAGCGGCTTCGCCTTCGGCATGGGGCCGGAGCGCATGACGATGCTCAAGCACGGCATCCGTGACATCCGCTATTTCTGGGGGAATGATGTGCGGTTCTTAGAACAATTCTAAGCAGCGTGTAGGGAGGGACGGTATGGCTCAGAAACGCATCTATTTATCGGAGGACTGGCTGGCGACTCTGGTCGGGCTGGCGATTGTGCTGGTGATTGGTTTCGGCCTGCTTGGCCCCGGCGCACAATCGGTCACGTTAAAGGCCAAGCCCGGTGAAACCACGTCGGTGAATGCGTTGGCGATCAGCGGGTGGCATGTGAGCGCAGCCGTAGGCAGTGAAAAAACGGCTGTTGAAAATGCGCCGAGTGATTTAGCTGCTGGTCAGGTCTACAGCGTGGCGTGCTCAGATGGGAAAATCGCGCTGGAACCATCCGCTCCTCCCGCCGGGGATATGCCCGATGGTCAAGCGCTGCTCTCGCTGAACAACCAGTGCGATCAGGATGTGACGCTGGCATTTACGACTGATCCATCCGTTCACTGGCCGATTTTTAATCTGTTCACGCGATAAAGGGGGACATGATGACTGCATCTGCAATCCATACTGCACAGCCGACACCCCGCCGCGATTGGGGTGGGTTAATCGCTGGAATCGTGCTGCTGATCGCGCTCACGCTGTTAGTGGCGGAAATTGATAAATGGCTGGCGAACAGTTTTAAGGCGCAGGGCGTGGCGCAAAATCCGCTGGAATATCCGCTGACGGCGGTGGTGATCGGATTGGTCGCCAATGTCGTGCTGCATGTGACTGGTTTGTATCAAAAAGTACGCCCTGCTATCCGCACTGAATTGTATCTGAAGGTCGGGCTGGTCATTCTGGGAGCAAGAATCAGCCTGGGCGACCTGCTGGCGACGGGAATAGGCGGCTTGCTTCAGGCCGTGATTATGGTGCTGTCGGTGTTCTTCTTTACCTGGTGGCTGGGCGGAAAATTCAAACTCCCGGATTCGTTGAAAGCTGTTATGGCTTCGGCGGTGTCGGTGTGCGGTGTATCCGCAGCCATCGCAGCAGCAGGCGCAGTACAGGCACGCCGCGAGGAAGTGACCTATATCACCGCACTGGTCATCCTGACTGCTCTGCCGCTGATGGTCATTATGCCCTGGATCGCCGGAGCGCTCGGAATGCCGCCGAATATCGCGGGCGCATGGTTTGGCGGCAACATTGATACGACAGCAGCGGTGGTCGGCGCGGGGACGATTTACGGGCCGGACGCGCAAAAGGTCGCGGCGGTGGTGAAGCTCTCACAAAACGTATTCATCGGATTCGTGGCCTTCGGGCTGGCGCTGTATTTCGCGCTGGTGGTCAATCGGGGCAAAGGTGAACGCCCAACGCCGAAGATGATCTGGGAACGCTTCCCCAAATTCGTGCTGGGCTTCGTGCTGGTGTCGATTCTGGCATCGCTCAAGATATTCCCCGCACCGTTGATTAAGGAGATGAACACGGCGACTCAATGGGCATTTGCGCTGGCGTTCGTCTGCATCGGACTGGATTTCTCGGTGAGCGAATTACGCAAAGCGGGATGGCGACCTGCGGCGGTCTACATGGGCGCGACAGTGTTCAATACAATTCTGGCATTCTTTGTAGCCACACTGATCTTCGGGACACTCGGATTGGGAGCGTGAGGACAGCGAACCGCCAAGGCACAGAGGAAACAGAGAGAATCGGAGAGGTAAACTGGATGATAATCACATACTACGAGGAATCCGACATCCTGCACATTCAGTTTACTAACCTGCCTGTCGCCAAGTCCAAAACAGTTGGCGGTAATTTGACAGTAATGGATTTGGCAGAAGATGGTTCACCAGTAGGACTGGAAATTATCCATGCCGCTAGTCGAGGGATCAATCTCAAGTCTATTGAAATGACAACGGTTTCTGACGACATCACGGCCTCTCGACAAGCCGCTAATCCGAAGCCGGAAGAAACTGCGGCGGGGTAAAACCATATGGCAAGCGCTCCAATCAATTACGTCGAGATTCGTGATGGTCGTCCAGTGATTGCAGGGACGGGGCTTAAGGTAGCGATCATTGCAAACATGATTGTTCACAATGATACGCCTATTCCCTGGGTCGTCGAAAACTACGATTTGACCCCGGCGCAGATTCACGCTGCCCTATCGTACTACTACGATCATGCGGAGGAGTTAGATCGGTATATTCAGGAAGGTGATGAACTGGCGAAGCAATACGGCATCTCCTCTGAGGAAGTGCTGAAGAAAATGCGTGACCGACAGCAGAAGTGATACTCGCCATTTCTGGGGCAACGATGTGCGCTTCCTGGAACAATCCTAGGTAGAAATAGGTATCCAGTTCCAACAAAGGAAAGTCTATGTCTGATGTATTTATCAGTTACTCGCGAAAAGATATAGAGGCTGCAAAGAAACTGAAAGTCCTCCTGGAACTGGACAATATGACTGTTTGGATGGATGTGTCAGATTTGGAAGGAGGTTCTGAGGCGTGGCAAAAGCAAATCCGAACAGCCATAGACGAAACAGGAGCCATTGCATTTTTACTTTCCCAAAACAGTCTTCAGTCGGAATTTGTCCGAGAGGAAATTGACTATGGTCGACAAAATGGAAAACCAATATTTCCGCTTATGATTATGGATTGTGAAATACCATTTGAATTTCAGAACGTGCAGGTGTACTTTGCTCGAACTGACAAAGAGTATGTAGAAACAATTGTTAAGCTGCTTCGCGATTTGCGAAAGAGAATTTTCGCGAGACTGTATCAAAGAGATGATATTGATATTGATTTAGGAAGAATCGCATATAGTGCCACAAAACTCGCTATGGTAACTGGTTGGCTAAGTGGCACTTTGGATAGACATTTTAGGTTCCTTGAAGAAAAAATAAGACAAGGATGCCAAATCAGCATTATTCTTATGAAGCCCGATTCAATATCTTGTGTTGTTAAGGTATATGCACAGCTCTCATATTTGTCAATGACACCAGAGGAAATTGCAAGCGGGAATCAAAGAGCGTTGGATACTCGGTGCAAGTATTTAATGTCAATCCAGAACGGTAACCAGGGCAGATGCCAAGTACGCCTGCTAGATCAATTTGTTCCTTATGGAATGGTTTTAGCTGAAAGTTCGAATGAAAGTGTGATTTGGCTACAGCCGCACTCCTATAAGACTGACTTTACGGATCGACCAAATCTGCTTCTACGACCCGAAACACATTCAATCTGGTTTGAATTTTATAAGCGACAGTATAGACAGATATATAAAGATGCTGAACCTTGGAACCCTGAATAATTAACCTATTGAGAGTTTTACAAAATCACGGAGTAAACAAATGGAAGTACCTGTTTCGTGGCTGAGAGAATTTGTAGACATTGACATTCCGGTTGAACTGCTGGCGGAGCGGCTGACGCTGGCGGGGCTGGAAGTGGGCGAGATTCATTATATCGGTGTGCCGCAGGGGCATGTCGAGGGCATCCGCTGGCCTAAATCCGAGCATCTGGTGTGGGATCGCGAGAAAATCCTGCTCGGCGCAATCCGCGAAGTCAAGCCACATCCGAATGCTGACCGACTGGTGATTGCGATGGTCGATTACGGCGGCGCAGAATTGGAAGCGACTGTCACCGGAGCGCCGAACCTGATGGAATACAGGGGAACAGGGCCGCTTGACCCGCCGCTCTGGTCGCCGTTTGCCAAAGAAGGTTCGGAAGTCTGGGACGGGCACAGCGACACGCGCAAGCGCATGATTTTGAAGGAAAAGCCCCTGCGTGGGATTCCCAACCGCTGCATGGTATGTTCGGAATATGAGCTTGGTCTATCAGAAGATCACGAGGGTATTCTGCTGCTGGAACATTCCGACAGCTATGTCCCCGGCACGCCGCTGCAAGATGTGTTAGGCGATGTGATCCTGACGGTGGAACTCACGCCGAATCTGGCACGCTGCTTCAGCATATTAGGCGTGGCGCGGGAAGTGGCGGCGCTGCTGAATAAGCCGCTGCGTCAGCCGTCGTATGATGTGCTGATGGAAGGCGCACCAATCAAGGGCGAAGTCACCATCGAGATTCGCGAGCCGGAATTGAATCCGCGCTTCACAGCGACTCTGCTGCGCGATATGGAAATCAAGCCCTCGCCGCAGTGGATGCAGCGCCGTTTGAAGCTGGTCGGGCAGCGTCCGATTAACAACATCGTCGATGTGACCAATTACATCACCTTCGAAATTGGTCAGCCGCTCCATGCCTATGATTTCGATAAGCTGAAAGAACGCGCAGGCGGCAAAGCACCCAAGATTATCACGCGGCTGGCGACTCCCGGTGAAAAGCTGGAAACACTGGACGAACAGACGCGCGATCTGGATGCGCACAACATCCTCGTCTGCGATGCGGCGGGTGTGCTGGGCATGGGCGGCATCATCGGCGGGGCGGAAACCGAGATCAGCGACACGACGAAAAATGTCCTGCTGGAAGCCGCGAACTGGAATTTCATCAATGTGCGGCGCTCGATGCAGTCGCAGAAAGTGTTCACCGATGCCGGAACACGTTTCAGCCGGGGTGTGCATCCGAGTCAGGCGATTCTGGGTGTCCAGCGCGGGATTGAATTGATGCGGCAGTCGGCGGGCGGTACGGTGGCGAAAGGCGTGATTGATGAATATCCGCTGCCTGCGCCGACGGTCAAAGTCGAACTGCCGATCAGCGAAGTGCAGCGCCTGATGGGGATGGATTTCGATGTGCAGCAGGTGGCGAACATCCTGAAAGGCTTGCAGTTCGAAGTGAAAGTCAAGGGCGATACGGTTTATGCCACCGCGCCCGATTACCGCATGGACATCAGCAGCGACCCCATTATCGGACAGGCTGACCTGATCGAGGAAATCGCACGCATTCACGGCTACGACCAGATTCCGACGACCATTATTGCCGATGCTATGCCGCCCCAGTGGAGCAACACGCCGCTGGAACGCGAGGAACGAGTACGCGATATTCTGGTTGCGCTCGGTTTGCGCGAAACCATCAGCTACCGGCTGATTACGCCGGAACATGAAGCCCAGACGATTCCCGGCGGCGGAAATAATGTTTCACATGATACATATGTCGAACTGGCGAATCCGCTCACACCGGAACGCGCTGCACTGCGCCATACCCTGCTCGTCAGTTTATTAGACAATGCGCAGGCCAATGTGCGCGTGGCCAATCGCCAGCAGATGTATGAAATCGGCAATGTTTACCTGAAACGCGCGGATAATCCGCTGCCGGATGAACCGCGTCACCTGGGCATTCTGATGACCGGTTCGCGCCATATTCCCGGTTGGACGAATGACGAAGCGCCTGGTGATGTCGATTTCTTCGATCTGAAAGGCGTGGTCGAAGGGCTGCTGGACGGCCTGCATGTGGCGGATGTCAGTTTCAGCCGTTCGGAACATCCCAGCTTGCATCCGGGACGCTCGGCGCAGGTCAATGTTGGCAAGCACAAAATCGGCGATTTCGGCGAACTGCATCCGCTGGTGGCGGCGACTTTCGAACTGACCGCTGCGCCCGTGCTGGTGGGTGAGTTCGATCTGGAAACGCTGCTCGATCTGATGAATCCGCTGCATGAGGTCGTACCACTGCCGACCACGCCGCCTGTTCTGCAAGACATCGCGCTGGTGGTCAATGAGGAAACAACCGCAGCAGCAGTAGAAGCCGTGATTGTCAAAGCGGGCGGTCACATGCTCAAGGACGTGCGGCTGTTCGATGTCTATCGCGGCGGCTCGATTCCGACGGGACAGAAAAGCCTGGCCTACAATCTGGTGTATCAGGCCGATGATAAGACTCTAACCGATCAGGAAGTGGCGAAAGTTCATCAGAAGATCGTCAAAACCTGCGAACGGGAACTCGGTGCGCATCTCCGTTCCTGAAGCACCTCATGAATCTCCTCAAAAGGGCGGCGCTGGTCGCCCTTTTATCGTGAATTTTTCCTGACGATCTACCCCCAAGAAACGTTTAGAAAAAGTTTGTTTTCGCTTTCTTCATTGTCGGAATATTACGAATTGAAATATCATAAATATATGTCTATTCATTCATTTTATTGGTGATTTTCCCTCAACCACGCCGAAGCTCACACCATTATTCCTGACATAGGTTGAAGGGTATTACGGGAGAAAGCCAGCATGGTGTCCAATCGCTGGTTCGCATCTGGGCAAACGAAACTCCGATGGGTTTTCAACAGCCCCATTTTTGTGCTGCTGGGTATTGCAGTCATTGAATTTATTGACCGCTTCCTGTTTCACATCCCCAGCCCTGCACCGATTCTCTTACTCATCGTTTTGTATCTGGCTCTGCACAGCACGCGCTGGGTAACACTTATCAGTACCTTGATGGTCTGGGCGTATCTGATCTATTTTTTCGCCTTATCGCCGCAAAGTGTCCACTATGTCTCAGAGCACATCCCCCGTGACATCATCTGGTCTTTTACACTGCCTATTGTTGTTATGATGGTACTGTGGCTGCGCAGCCAGCTTGACCAAGAAATAGCGGAATGCAAACAGCAGGACAGCAAATTTCGCGCTCTGCTTGAATCTGCGCCCGACGCGATGGTCATCGTCAATGAGCAGGGCAATATTCAACTGGTGAATGCCCAGGCCGAAAAGCTGTTTGGATATACCCGCGCGGAACTTATCGGCTCATCCGTCGAACGCTTAATTCCACCATCCAGTCGCGATATTCATACGCAGCATCGCGAAACGTATAAAGGCAATGCGCAGTTACGGCTTATGGGCGCTGGTATAGAACTTTATGGCGTGCATAAAGATGGTCATCAATTCCCGGTTGAAATCAGCCTCAGCCCGATTGAGACTGAAGACGGGCGCTTCATTTGCAGCGCAGTGCGGGATGTTAGTGCTTATCGTCAGGCGGAAGAAGCGCTGCGCCAGAGCGAAGCCAATTTCCGTGCTGTTTTCGAACAGGCCGCCGTCGGCATTACGCATTCCGACGCTGATGGGAAATGGCTGCGTTTCAACCAGAAATTTTGCGATATTGTGGGCTACAGCCGTGAAGAACTCGACTCTATGCCCTGGCAGGCCATTACCCACCCCGATGATTTTTACCAGCATGGCGACGATGACCAAAAATTGTTAAAGGGTGAAATTGCCTCCTATTCAATGGAAAAACGCTATATTCACAAGGATGGTCATACCGTATGGGCTAATCTCACGGTTTCCGTAGTACGCGCGATCCCCGGCACAATGCCCTATTTCAGCGTCATCGTGGAGGATATTACCCAGCGCAAGCAAGCCGAAGAAAGCCTTCAGCTACAGGCACGCATCGCCCAAAACCTGTCGGAGGGTGTGGCGCTGACGCGCGTCAAAGATGGGGTTTTAGTCTACACCAACCCGGTTTTTGAGAGCATGTTTGGTTATGGAGCCGGTGAGTTGGTGGGGCAGCCAATCAGCATCATTAATGCCCCCGGCGAAAAAAATCCCCAGACTGTATCCGATGAAATTATGCAGACACTCGCTGAAAAAGGATCGTGGAAAGGCGAGATCGAGAACATCAGGAAGGATGGCACGCGGGTATGGTCGCGCGTATCGATCCTGACCTTTACCCATTCTACCTATGGGCAAATTGGCGTATCGGTACAGGAAGATATTACCGAACGCAAGCGTATCGAAGCAGACCTGCTCGAAGAACGCAAATTACTGAAAATCCTGATGGATAATATCCCCGACGCGATTTATTTTAAGGACAGACAATCGCGTTTTGTTCGTATCAACCGTTATCATGCTCGGATGCTTGGCTTTACATCCCCCGAAGAAGCTTACGGAAAAAGTGATTTTGATGTCCATAGCGCTGAATTCGCGCAGTACACACGCGCGAGTGAGCAGCGCATTATGGAAAGTGGTGAACCCATCATCGACCAGGTTGAGTTCGATACCGCTTTTAAAGATGGGCCGTGCTGGTTTTCCGTGACCAAAGTGCCGCATTACGATCACACCGGACAGGTTGTGGGCATTATCGGCATTTCCCGTAATATCACCGAGCGCAAACAGATTGACGATTTACTGCGCACACAGGAAGAATTTCTGCGCCAGATTATTGATAACGCCCCCAACATGATTTTTGTCAAAGACTGGGATGGACGCTTTTTGCTAGTCAACAAGGCTTTTGCCCAATTTAATGGCGTGATTGCCGAACAGGCGATTGGGAAAACTGATTTGGCTTTAGGAACTGATAAGAAACAGGTTGAAGGCTTTCTCCGTGATGATCGTGAAGTTATGACGAGCCGCAGCAGCAAGTTAATTCCTCAGGAAGCGGTGAACAACGCACAGGGCGAAACGCACTGGTTTCAGACAATCAAAGTACCACTTATTGGTGCGGATGGTAAAAGCAACCGTGTATTAGGTGTCGCCACCGACATCACTGAACGAAAGGAAGCCGAAGCTGCGCTGGAATCACAGCACAGCCTGCTGCTCACACTCATCGAAAACATCCCCGATCTGATTGATGTGAAAGACACTGAAAGCCGTTTTATCATCGCCAATCCGCCAGTTTTACAATTATTGGGAGTCTCGAAACTCGATGACCTGATCGGCAAATCCGATTTCGATTTTCTGCCAGCGGAACAGGCACGCCGCTGGTATGACATCGAGCAGTCCATCATTCAATCCGGCGAGTCCATCATGAATGTCGAAGAACAGGTTGTCAGCCAATCCACCGGGCAAATCCGCTGGCTGCTCGTTACAAAAGTGCCGCTGCGCGACGGAAATGGCAAGGTGAACGGTATCATCACCATCAACCGCGATATTACGGATCGTAAACAGGCCGAAAATGCGTTGATTAAGAGCGAAGAACGCTACCGCATCATCTCAGAGATGATTTCGGACTATGCTTTTTCCTTCTGGGTGAAGCCGGATGGTTCACTCGAACTGGACTGGATCACCGAAGAGTCTTTCAGCCGCTTGAGCGGATATAGTGCGGCTGAAGTCCGGGACGCGGGTCAATTCATGTTTGAGCTGGATGACCACCCTGATATCGAGAAGGAAAGGCGCGAAACCATTCAGGGCATATCAACGAATAATGAACATGCTCTGATAACTAAAGATGGTATGAAACGCTGGATTCATATTTATCGCCAACCCGTCTGGAATGAAGACCATACCCGAGTAATCCAGGTCTATGGGGTAGCCAAAGATGTTACCGAACGTAAGGAGGCAGAAGCCGCACTAATTGAAAGCGAAGAGCGCTACCGCAAGATTTCCGAGATGATCTCGGATTATGCTTTTTCCTTCTCGATTAAACCGGATGGTTCCGCTGAGCTTGATTGGATTACTGAAGAATCATTCAAGCGTGTCACCGGGTATACGCCCGAAGATGTTCAAAGGGGCAGTTGGTTTATGTTCGATCTCCCCGACCAGAAACCTATCCAATTGGAATGGGAAAGAACTATTCGCGGCGAGGCGACGGATGCAGAGCATGTGCTCATCACAAAAGATGGGAGAAGGCGTTGGCTGCACATTTATCGCCAGCCTGTCTGGAATGAAGACCATACCCGGGTAATCCAGGTCTATGGCGTGTCGAGAGATGTTACCGAGCGGAAAGAAGCTGAAAAAGCGCTGATGGAGAGTGAAGAACGCTACCGCATGATCTCCGAAATGATTTCGGATTATGCTTTTGGCGCTCGTGTCGGATCCGATGGTAAAGTGGTTGTCAACTGGGTTGCTGGCTCAATCACCGCCATAACGGGGTATACGCAAGATGATTTCCTGGATGGATCAAGGAATTTTATCCTTTATCATCCCGATCATGTCGGGCAAGCCCGTAGTGATGTAGAGAAAGTGCTTCAGGGCAACACAGTCGATACCGAGTATCAGATTGTAAGCAAAAGTGGCGAGGTTCTGTGGGTTAGGATGATTCGTCGTCCGGTATGGGATGAAGCGCATGAGCAGGTGATAGGTCTTTATGCCGGGGTGCAGAATATCACCGAACGCAAGCGGGCGGAGGAAGCGCTGCATTTGAGCGAAGAACGTCACCGCATTATCTCCGCGATTATTTCAGATTATGCCTCGGCCTTCCGTGTGGAAAAAGATGGAACCATTGTCCTGGAATGGTCAACGGGTTCGGTCAACCGTGTCACCGGATACACGATGGACGAATATGAAGCGACTATCGGAAGTGGCATTTACCGGGACGATGAGACTTTTGCTGAATATCATCCTGATGACCGGGATCGTGTCAAAGCAGATGTCAGCAAAACGCTGAGCGGGATACGCACTGATGGCGAATACCGCATGTTTCGTAAAAATGGCGACATTTACTGGGTGCACGTCTATCGCTACCCTGTTTGGGATGAAACCGAGCAGCGGGTTGTCCGTTATTATTCCGTCGATCAGGATATTACCGAACGGAAGGAAGCCGAAGAAGCCCTGCGTCGGAGTGAGGAGCGCTACCGCATCATCTCC
Organism: Aggregatilineales bacterium; assembly: GCA_044226645.1. Lineage (GTDB taxonomy): Bacteria > Chloroflexota > Anaerolineae > Aggregatilineales > Phototrophicaceae > CFX2. The sequence continues at coordinate 20,199 of JBGAGR010000005.1, read as the reverse complement.
GAAATGGTCACCGATAATGTTTTCTCGCTGCAAGTCAATCCGGATGGCTCTCTCAGGCAGGAATGGGTCATGGGTAGTTTTACTAAACTGACCGGCTATGGTGAAGCTGAAATTGGCACTACCTATAAGCTTTATCACCCGGATGATGCTGCCCGCGCAGCCGCCGATGTAAAAGCCGTTATAGCGGGACAGGCTGCCAGCGGAGAATACCGCATTATTCCTCATGAAGGCGAAACACTCTGGGTGGAAATCCGTCGTTTCCCGATCTGGGATGAGCGGGAAAAGCGTGTCGTGCGGTTTATCGGCGCGGCGCGGGACATCACCGCACGCAAACAGGCGGAGGCGCAGCAGCTTGCGATGCGTCTCCAGTCGGAGAAACTGGCAATCGCGAGGAATTTTCTGGGTGAGGTTTCTCACGATTTCAGAACCCCGCTGTCAATCATGAAAACCAGCCTCTATCTGGTCAAAAAATCGCCCGATCCAGACAAGCGAAGTCATCACATAGACACACTGGATTCCCAGATTACGCACATTCAGCGACTGCTGGAAGACATTTTTACGCTGACCCGGCTTGACCTGGGCGCAGCCGAGTTTGAGTTCGGAAGCTGCAATATCAACAGCGTTATGAAGGATTTATATGCCCAGTATCAGACACGGGCAGCGCAAAATCAGTGCGAAATCGTCCTGAATCTCGATCCCAATCTGCCATTCGTCAGGGCGGATCGCGGCGAATTAATGTCTGCACTGCGCCACCTCATGACAAATGCCTTAAGCTATACTCCTCCAGGCGGCACTATCCGGTTGGAGACTCATCTTAATGACGATTGTGTCAGAATCGAAATCCGCGATTCAGGCATCGGGATCAATGAAGAAGATCGCCAGCATATTTTTGAGCGCTTCTACCGGGCGGATAAAGCCAGAGGGATCAATACGGGCGGCACAGGCTTAGGGCTTTCGATTGTCCAGCGCATTATCGAGGCCCATAACGGCAGGGTTGAAGTGGAAAGTGAAGTTGGAGAAGGCAGCACGTTCAGCATTTTGCTGCCACTATTGATTGCTGCTCCAGCGATGGATTAAGTCTGACCGGGCAGCGCGAACTACCCGGCCTTAGCGAGGCTAATCGCGGATGAGCGCCGCCGCGCTGTCGTGGAAAACGCGCGTATGGAAATCGACATCCTCGGCGGTGGTTTCTGGCGAAATCAGCGCCATGCTGTGAAAGGGTGTCATCAGGATTCCCCGATTAAGCGCCGCCAGATGCATATATTGGTCAAGTTCGGCATCTACTGAGTCAGCCGCTTCGCCCCCACTACGCGGCTCACTGGGTTGGAAGCCATATTCGGCGCGGCATCCCAACTGGGTTACATGCCAGGGCAGCTCAAATTCATCAATCACCGACTGCACACCCTCGACAAAACGTGCTGCCAGCGGGATGGTGTAGTCGTAAGTCTCCTGCGTTAGTACATGCTCTAATGTGGCGCGCATGGCAGCAATGGAGAGCGCATTTCCCGCTAATGTTCCTCCGATGCCGCCCGTGTCGGCTTCCTGATTAGAAGCGCGTGCGCGAATCTGGTAGGCCACTTCCGCGCTCAGGCCGTACACTGCGGCAGGGATGCCCCCGGCAATCGGTTTGCCAATCGTGACAATATCGGGTTCCAGTCCATAGGCCTGTGTACAGCCGCCAGGGCCAGCGCTGATGGTGTGGGTTTCGTCCAGAATCAACAGCGTCCCGGTGCGCCGTGTAATCTCACGTAAAGCATCATGGAATCCCGGTTCAGGATGCACAATGCCGATGTTGGTCATGACCGGCTCCGCCAGCACACAGGCCACATCGCCCGGTGCAAGCGCGGCTTCCAGCGCCGCGAAATTATTAAATTCGATGACGCGGGTCGTCAGCGCAGGATTGACCGCCGGGCCAATATTGCGGCGGCGTGGCAGCACGACACCATCCTGCATGGTGATGAAAGTCTCATCTACCGTACCGTGATAGCAAAAATTGAAAACCAGGATCATATTGCGCCCGGTGATATGGCGTGCCAGCCGGATAGCGAAGCGGTTGGCATCGGTTGCCGTCAGTGTGAACTGCCAGTAGGGCAGGCCGAAACGCCGCGCTAATTCTGCTCCCACCCAGATCACATCTTCAGTCGGCAGCATATAGGTGATGCCGCGCTGGATTTGTTCGGCTACGGCTTTTAAAGTCGCATCAGGTGTGTGTCCGGTCATCGCGCCGGTATCGCCCAGACATAAATCAAGATACTCATGTCCGTCAACATCGGTGAAATGGGCGTGATGGGCTGACTGCACGAAGAGAGGAAACGCGCCCGCCCAACGCACCATCCAGTTCATGGGCACACCCGCCAGAAGATTGGTTTTGGACTGCTCGTAAAGCACTTTCGAACGGGGATTTCTATCGAGGAAAATCTGCTGTTCCTGCGCCAAACGCATTTTTAAACGGGCGCGGTCAATTACGGTGACAATGAGCTTCTCTCCTTCTGAATTTGTGTGGGAGATTATTCTACCATTTTTGCCGCGCTTTACCGCGTTCCTATCCGCGCAGATGGAAGGGTACATCCACGATGACCCGTCCGCTGCCGTAGCGGCGGCGTTCGTAGAGCAGCACCAGCTTAATCATCCAGGCTGTCTGGTTATGCAGCAGGTTTTCCCACCAGTTAGCCGGGATGAACTCTGGCAGTACCAGCACCGCTTTCTGACCATCATCACTTTCGCGGTCAGCCTGTTCGAGAAATTCCAGCAGGGTATGGACAATCGAACGATAGGGACAGGGCAGCACAACCAGCGGCATATCGCGCCCCCATTCTTTCCATTCCTGGCGCACTTTTTCGGTTGTCTGGGGGTCAACTTCGATATAGACCGCCGTGACGCGATTGGAGATCGAACAGGCGAAATCCAGCGCTTTAATAACACCGCGATGTACTCCCGAAACAGGCAGCACCACACGCGGCGCTAGAAGTGCGGCATCACGCTCCGGCGTTAATCCACGAAGGGAGAGCTGCGGGCCGATTCGTTTATAGTGAATTTCAATGGAGCGAAAAACCAATACGATCAATGGAATCAGCAGCGCGACAATCCACGCGCCATCAAGAAATTTGCTGACCGCTACCACCAGCAGGGTAATGGCTGTCGTCACCGTTCCTAAACCATTGAAAAAGGCTTTTAAGCGCCAACCCGCGCCGCGTTCACGCAGCCAGTGCAGCACCATCCCGGCCTGCGATAGGGTGAAGGCCAGGAAAACTCCAACAGCGAATAACGGGATTAGGGCGTGAGAATCACCGCCAAATGCAATGACGAGGAAAGCTGTCAGCCCACTGAGTAAGAGAATACCGTTGGAAAATACCAGTCGATCTCCCAAATGGGTCAATTGGCGCGGTAGATAACCATCGCGTGCGAGAAGCTGTGCCACACGCGGAAAATCGACAAAACTGGTATTCGCAGCTACCACTAAAATCAGCAGGGTAGTTACCTGAACGAACAGGTAAAAGAATCCTGAACCCAGAATATGGCGGGCAGTTGCCGAGAGAATCGTTTCTTCAGAACCAGCAATAATGCCGAAGTGCTGCGTGAGTCCGATACTGCCCAACAGCAGGATGCCCATCAAGGCTGCCATGACCATCATCGTTTGACGGGCATTGCTCGTTTCTGGCGGCTTGAAAATAGTGACCCCGTTGCTGATGGCTTCGACACCCGTCAGGGCGGTACAGCCGGAAGAAAAGGTATGCAAAATGAGGATAAGGGTGAGCGGTTGGCTGGCAGGCAGTGTCGCTGCTGGTACGACAGTCGGGACTTCGGTCAGCATACGCACCAGACCATAAGCGATCATGCCCAGATAGGCGGCTACAAACAGATAGACTGGAATGGCAATCAGCGTTCCAGCTTCCCGCAGCCCACGCAGATTTGCCAGTGTAATGATCGCCAGCAGGATTAAGGCAATAATCACCCGATGAGGCCACAGTACCGGAAATGCCGAAGCGATAGCCGCCACGCCTGCTGTTAAGCTGACTGCCGCTGTCAGTACATAATCAATGAGGAGCGCCGCCGCCGCGATGAGTCCAGGCAGCTTCCCCAGATTTTCCCGCGCGACGGTATACGATCCACCGCCGCCGGGATAGGCGTTAATGGTCTGCGAATACGATAGGGTCAGAATAACCAGAAGCAGTGCAATGGCGAGGGCAATCGGCAGTGAGAGGTTGAGTGCCGCGCCGCCTGCAACTACCAATCCCAGATAAATTTCCTGGTTGGCATAAGCGATAGAGGATAGGGCATCGGGTGACAGTGCCGCCAATGCTCGAACTTTATCGAGGCGTTCCCCTTTCAGCTTAAAGGTTGGAAGGGGTTCTCCGATTAAAAATTCGCGCAGGTTTCGCATAGGAAAATCCCACTCTAAAAGACCGTTACCATTTTGTATTGTAATGCATTCTTTCAGATGGCTTTGTCAACTTCGTGGCGTGGATTTCCAGACTCGTTCGCCCATCATCTCTTTGACCTGCGCGACACGCCCCACCAGATTTTTGAACTCGGTGTAAAACACGAAGGTAATCAACAGGTACCACCAGAACCAACCGCGATGCTGCTTAATCGCCTTATCGGAAAGCCGATAAATCCAGATAAGCTGACCAGGGCCGGTTCCCATTGTAATCAGCGTAGTCACCAGCAGCAGCGGGACAAACCAGTTGATACGCTCGATGCCGCCCATCGACCATGCCCAATAGCCGATAATGGGCAGAATCTGTATCGAAATCCAGGGATAGTTTTCGCGCCATACCAGCAGGTGAAAGATGCCTAGTTTTTGCCGGGTGGTCAGATTGGGCGAACGCAGGAGCGGCAACGAGCGCGTCAATGCTACCTGAAACCATCCCTGTGCCCAACGCAGCCGTTGGTTCCAGAGCGCCTTAAGATGCGTCGGAGCGAGTTCTCTGGAAATCAGGTACGGATCAGACACAATCTTATATCCACGTTCAATCACGCGGAATGATGAATCGATGTCCTCTGTCAGCATGAAGCTGTGCATTCGTGTTTCGCGCAGCAAATCGGTTTTCCAGAATCCATTGCTGCCGCCAAAAATGCCGAAGTGATGTAAGCGCATACGACCAGGGTGGCTCAGACCGTAAATCGACTCAAATTCAACCGCAACTGTTCGTGCGACCCAGGAGGCATCTCCATTGCGAACCAGACAGTGACCCTGGACGACATCATAGCCGCTGGTTAACCAGCGCCACGCGCGTTTAAAGCTGTCCGGGTCGGGATGGTGATCGGCATCAAAGACACCGACGAAAACACCCTCTGTATGGGTCAGGGCTGCATTGACATTCTGAGCTTTGGAAGTGCTGCCATTTACGCGCAGGGGCAAAAAGCGCGGGTTCTGCGCCGCGATTTCGTCAAAGACATGTTCAATAGGCATATCGCGCGGGGTGTTATAGGCCAGAATGATCTGCAATGATCCCGGATATTCCACCCGCAGGAAAGCCTGAATAGTCGCTTCAATCGTTGCCGCTTCATTAGGCAGGTAAGCCGCGATAATCGCGCTGGCAGGCGGGTATTGATTGTCGGCTATTTCGGGCGGGTCAACGCGCCGTAACGCCAGAAATCCCTCCCACCAGATTAACAGGGCAGTCACCAGCAGCGCGACGACGACAACAACATAAACACCTGACGCGAGATCTATCCCAATCTTGCCCATCAGAACATACAGCAAAAAGGGGATAACAAGTCCAACGAACAGGGTCATGAAAATCTGAAAAGCGGTGCGCCAGTTTCGCATCAATCTCGACCACAAACTGATTTTCTTTACCGTTTGTGTCTTAATCCTGATGTCCTGAAGGAGCTTATCCATAGAAGGGTCGTATTCGCTCGGCTCCAGATCAAGCTGAAGGGATGCATGGGTACGAGCAGCCGTTACCCGCTCATGAAGTTCATCAACTGTTGAATCGGTTTCAATAGGCGCAAAACCAATGACCGGGGTCAGCCGCACCATTTCATCGCCTACTATAAACTGATGGGCAGCGATACGATGCGCCGAGAGGCGTAAACGTTTACGCACTTGCTCACTGGAAGATTCCGGTATGAAAAGCGAAATATTATTATCTGAATCGCGCCCGATGATTTCGGCAGGAAGACTGTCTTCTTGGATGAGGGCGATTAACTGTCGTGCGATGGGGGCATCAACGCGCTTACCAAATCTTTCAGCCAATGAAGCTTGTTCGCTGAGGTTAATGCAGCCAATGTGGCCTTTTTCTTCCGAGGATTGTTCCCGGACAAGCTCACGGGCTAATTCTTCCTGGAATGCCTGTCTGCTCAGAACCCCGGTCACGCGATCCTGACGCACCTGGCTGGCTGGCACGGGTGGACGGCTAATCTTTGATCGGACGCGCGCCTGTAATTCTTTGGGTGAAACTGGTTTAACAACATAATCATCGGCACCAAAACTGAAACCAGCCACTTTATCATCTTCGCTGTTCACGGCGGAGAGGATCATGAAGGGGATACTGTGAGTTTCCGGGCGAGCACGCAGTTCACGCAGCAGTTCCAAACCGCCAATCTCCGGCATCTGGAGATCACATATGATCAGATCAGGCACAACGCCATCCAGTTGGCGAAGGGCTTCGGCTCCATTGACCGCGGTCAGCACTTCACAACCAATCATCTTCAAACAGGCGGCTACTAATTCGCGTTGTGTGAAATCATCTTCAACAACCAGGACTGTTGCTTCGATGGGTTCGAGTCGCTCAATGACCATGTTCAGGTAAAATCCCTAATACAGCCTGATATCCTCAGTATAGTAAATGTTTAGACTAAAATTCGTAAAGAACAGTGTGAAACCTGAGCTGTCGCCGGTCAGTTCGCGGGGGAAAATTCGAGATGAGGCAGATTTTATGAGTACAATATTCATACGGACTACAAACCGATGAAACCTCGATCAGGGAGTAATCGGGCTTCATCGGTTTGGCGAGGATCGGAGAGGAAGAGTTTTTAGACGCTGGCGGCTCGTTGGACATCGCGTAGTTCCGCGAAGGGCGATTCAGGTGAACGGTAGCGGTTGGTTGTGCCGTGCCAGAACACATTGCCTGACATCATTTCCGCCAAACCGTCTACATACCTTTGCACGACTATGTCAGTCTCTTTGCCCCACCGGGGAAGCTGCGCCCGGGCTGCCACAAATCGTGCTGCATAGCTGTTCACCAGCCGTACCGATTTATCTACCGCTTCATCGAAGGAAATTCCGTCGATGTCCATCAGGATTTTGACCAGATTGAAATCGCTGCCTTCCAACACCACATCCTTGTGATAGGAATAGATGTCGTTGACCAGCGAGGCCATTGCAATCGCTAACCACGTCAGGTGCTTGATCTGATCGTTATTGCGTGCTTCATCCGGGAGGAATGCATCTTTACAGAATTCGATGAGCTGGCAGGTGTGCAGTCCGCCGGTATCGCGCAGGCGCACATCCAGAAATGAGTCCAGGTCGGTCAGGACGGTTTGACCCGTGTGCAAATCAACCTCACGCTGAATGGCTGCCGTGATGTAGTCCTCAATGCCCTCTGCGAAAATATTGAACCATTCCGCTGGTGCCTGTTCGATCACCAGTTGGCGCATTTCGTAGAATGCCATCTGGATAGCTGTCGGATTGGCTGGGAGTTCCCCTGTTTTGAAAATATGCATCAGGCTGGAAAGAAAATGGCTGATCGAGCGCAAGTCCTTACCAATATCTACCGCAATAGCAAAATCACGGGCATCGAAATCGTCAGTGTCGAAAAACAGATCGTCGATGAAGAAGAACATGCTGTGAATGGTGCAGGTTGCCTGAAGTCGTTTGGCACTGGTTGATCCAGGATAGAGGAAGCGGCTCATGGTGTTGTAGTCATCAAAATGGCGCGGTTTGACCTGCCATCTGGTAACAAATGCGTTTACATCACCCTCTGCCATTGACGCATAGATACTTTCCTGTTTGGGTAACAGCCGATGAATATCACCTAAAGACAGCATCGAACTCTCCTCAATTAACTAAATCAGGCTGATGTGCCGTCGGAAAGAAATAAATAATTGCGAAAGTATATTGTTAAGATAACTGCGTGGACATCACTAGGCTATGATGAAGATTATAAACTCAGTTGTGAATAAAGTAAATAGATCGTGCAAAATTGTAATGCTATTGTTATCCTTACTCTTACTGCTTCCGAATTGATACTGTTGATTGACGAAAATGATACACGAAGTTGGACAGCGTTGGATGCGACGAAAGGCAGTGAAATAGCGTGACAAATATGAGTTGTGAATTTCGTATAGAGCAGAACCAGATTCCTGATTACGCAACGAATCATTAAGATCGTTTACGTTTTAATTAAAATCACAATTCTATTGTAGCAGGATATGGGTGATGCACAAAATGAGTGGACTTAAGCTGCTGAGGGAGCGCCTTAGTCCACCGAGATGGGAAATAACTCCTAACGGATGGATTTATTGAGGGGAAATCTTAATGATTCGTGAAGGCCAGACTGGCTGGAGAATCGAAAGCCCAATTCTCCTTGCCAGTCTACACGATTGAACGCGCTGTGCGATTAGTTTTCGGCTTCACCTTCACGTTTGACGCTTCATTACACCGAGTGCGGGGCACGTTTCAATTCCATGCGCACATAATCCAGCGCTTCTTCAACCGTTTTGAAAAAGGGTGTCTGGATGCCAAACTGGCGCAGAAAATCAGCATACAGTTTTGCCAGCGGATGTGTCCCAACAAACACGCCTTTAATGCGTGGATCACCGGATGCGCCGGGCACACGGGCACGGACATGGGCAATCACGCCCAATACATCGCGAAAAGTAGCTTCCCCCTGTCGAATATCGCTGATGCGGTAAATCGTACCTTCAATGGTATTCGCGATTTCTGCGCATCGGGCAAAGGCATCACGGACGATTTCGGCGTTAATCGCCCCGATAAAGGTCAGTACGATGATCGATTCATCGCCGTATTGTTCCACATTGGCAGGCATATCAATCCCCCCTGAACTATAGCGCTTACCATATTATAGGTCGTTAGGGGACTTGTGTTACAAGAGATTTCAGTATGCGGAAAAAATTCACAGAGCGCAGAACAATTACACAAAATATACGTGGCAAGTTATAAATGCAATATAATATAATGATGGGATGGGGAGTAAAAATGATAAGGGTTTTATAGTGGATGTTTTTATTTCGTATTCAAGGCGTAACACAGATTTTGCTAGATTGGCAGGGTATCGATTATTCCACCAAATGGTGGGAGGAAATCTGTGCTGGAATCGAGGGGGCAGATAACTTTGTGCTGCTAATGAGCCTTGATTCGCTAAACTCAAAATACTGCCATCAGGAAATCGAACACGCCCGTATTAAAGCAAAAAGGATTATCCCGGTCCTTTACCAACCCACTGACCAGGCTGCGCTCATCGGGGGATGGTACACCAACCCGGAAATGAAGCCTTTTGAAACCCTTGCGCGCGAAAATTGGGAAGCAATTCGAAAAATTCAGTGGATTGAATACCCCAAATTAGGTGATCTGGATAAGGTAATCAGTGCTTTGTTAGAGACAGTCAATACTAATCCAGAATTGACTCGATTGCATACCCGACTGGGGCTGCGCATTCGCGATTGGGAGTCTAGCGGACGTAACCCTGATTTGTTGTTACGCGGCATAGAATTAGGCGATTACGAAAACTGGTTATCAGCCTGTGGGCAATCTGGGCAAGCACCCCAACCAACAGATGAACAACGCGCCTATATTCAGGAGAGCCATGAAAGGGAAATCCAACTTCAGACGCGAAATTTATTTGAAGCACTCAAAGGGCAAGCACTAAAAAGATATGTTGAGCCTTATCTCGTTACCAAGCAGGACGAATTAGCACAACATATTGAAGAGACGAAAAAAACCGAAACCAAGTGGCATTTCAGCGCGAACGCAGAAGATCTCACCCAGGAACTCAATACCATAAAAAATTTCCTGGAAGATGGCGGAAACTGGCATCCACAACCAGCGCTTCATATTCATAGCGGTGGGGCAATGGATGATTATGTAGAGGTGTGGGAGTTTCCCTGCTGTGGAAAAAAGGTCGTAATGGGGGATGGCACACCACTGCAATTCCGTTACGATGGTTGTGCAAAAGCACCTCCACCATCCCCTGGTTCAACTGAATAACGAACAATCGCAATCAGGATTAGATCTAAATCGGGTTATCCAGCGACCTTACTGGTTTCACCTCGCTGGCTGGGCGGCAGCAGATGGTCACGTAAGGCGGCGACTTCTTCCTCAGTCAGCATGTTGATGACATCCTCAGCACGCAGCACGCCTTTCCGCTTGGCTTTTTCGGTTGGTGCCGCGTAGTAGCGGAAAGCCACCCACAGCACAATGAAATGCAGCAGTCCACTGATGACCACGCCGTAAATCGTGGATACCTGCGCCAGTTGATCGGCTGAAATACCAGCGGTTGAATACAGCCAGGTAACCAATATGCTAAAAACGAGGCTGTTCAGAGCAAATCCCAGCGCCACCAAAATCACGGTAACGATCAGACTTCTGCGCCAGTACATAAACCCACCCTATAACGCAGTAACTTGTGTTGACTTCACTCGCCCGACAAATTCATCGAACAGGTAGAGTGAATCATGCGGCCCCGGCGAGGCTTCCGGGTGGTACTGCACACTGAACACACCCAGATCAACATGCCGCAAGCCTTCAACCGTGTTGTCATTCAGATTGATGTGCGTGATTTCCGCGCCGGAAAGATCGCTGTCCGGCATGACCGCGAATCCATGATTATGGCTGCTGATTTCCACCACCCCTGTCAGTAAATTCTTGACCGGCTGGTTGCCGCCGCGATGCCCGAAGCGCATCTTCTCAGTCTTTCCGCCCAGCGCCAATCCTAAAATCTGATGTCCCAGACAGATGCCAAAAATCGGCACATTCCCCATCAAATCCTTCACGTTCTGGATGGCATAGGTCACGGCTGCCGGGTCGCCGGGGCCATTGCTCAGGAACACGCCTGCTGGATGCATCGCCAGCACGTCCGCCGCTGAAGTGTGCGAGGGGACAACCGTCACACGCAGTCCTCTATCGGTCATCATTTTCAAAATATTGCGCTTGATGCCGTAATCGTAGGCCACGATCAATGGGCCAGCCGGATCGTAATGATGGTCACGATACCACTGCGGGTCGCTGCGTTCTGTCCAGTTATAAGGCTCGGTACAGGTCACATCGTCCACCAGATTCCAGCCCGACATATCCGGGGACTGCCGCGCGATTTCAATGAGCGCCGACGGGTCATCCGCTGCTTCGCCGTGTGCAATCGCCGCACGCATGACACCCACGCTGCGGATATGCCGTACCAGCGCCCGTGTCGCCACTTCGCTGAGGCCGATGATGCCGTTCGCCTTCAGGTAATCGTTCAAATCGCCCTGTTCACGCCAGTTGCTCACCACCGGACTGAGCGAACGCACCACGAATCCCGATACCCACACACGCTCGGATTCGGTGTCCTGCACATTCACACCCGTGTTGCCGACATGCGCCACCGTCATGGTCACGATCTGCTTGTGATATGAAGGGTCAGTCAGGATTTCCTGATACCCGGTCATCGAGGTGTTAAAGACCAGTTCGCCAGTCTGCACGCCTTCCGCGCCATATCCTGTTCCGCTAAAAGTCCGCCCATCTTCCAGTGCCAATAGTCCCTGCATGGATACACTTTCTGTTATCGCTAATCTTCTTCAGGAGGAGAATCGTGTTCTTCCTCCAGTTTAACAATGTTGTGGAGTCCGGTGATCACCTTCTCTTCATAGGCATCCAGCGAATCCGCCAGCCCATCCCCGATAACCATCACTTCTTTTGCCTGTACCAGCGAGAGATTGAACACCTCTTGCAGCATCCGTATGCATTCGATGGTCGTCAGATCATCGACGCGTGCCTGCACATACGTGTCTTTCGCTGACGTGCCAGCATCCCGCATCGCTTCATATTTTTGGAACTCGTTGTCCTGTGCATCGTTAGCCATAGTCAGCCAAAACTCACTTTCGAAATACAAGTTTTTAGTGGTGAGTTTCTAAATACAATCGCATCGATTTCGCCTGATTTGTATTTACTAATTACTAACAACTAAAAACCAATAACCTTATGACTATTTTATCCGAAATTCTGCTAACGTATTTTCTCCCCGATATACGTGATGATGCTGTGATAATGCGGCTCTGGTACACCGGGATGTCCGCCATCGAGGGTCAATGCCTGCGCAAGATAATGCAGCTTGAAATCGCTGAACAGCCCCAATAATTCATCCTTATCAAAGTAGTGATCAGTTAACCCAATTTTCCGGTTTCAACTGCCTCAAATCGGTAACGGTATTAGACTTGTCTAAGATGATACCATCTTCATAGATAAAGACACAGAGCTTGTCAAGATGGTTGTATGCTGGTTTTGCATCCAGGAGAAAATTCTGCACCTCTGCATCATTAATCTGGTAAACAGTAACGGGTATTCCTGCTAATTGGTAGCGATATTGCAGGGCTGGACTGATACCCATTCCCAACAGATAGGCTTGTTCGTATTGTTTGGGTGGGGCAACAAAAACGACTAGGCCGTTGGGAGGTGGATCAGGCTCTAACTGCACCGCCTGATCGACAAGGGCAGTAGCTATTTCCCCTGCCGTTCGCCATTCATCAATGCGCTTTTCGATACTGATGACTGACATGATGACATATAGGGCTATCGCAGCATCTAACGCGATCTCCCCGGCTTGCAGATGCCATTCGACCACCTTGTTATAGAGTCGGCTCAGTACAATCCCGCCAGCGATACAGAGTCCGACGGCTGGTAAATAGAAATAGCGGTCAGCATTGCCAAACGGAACAAACAGCACGTAGGGTGTAAAGCTCATTACAAACCACACCAGCATATAGCGGACAAGGTTTGATTGGGTAACAAACAGCACTGCCAGCATGACCAGCGCACTTCCGGCCAATAATAATCCACCGGACACCGATGAATCCAAACTTCGCAGCGGGATGTATGGATAAACGCCATATGTGATATACCCGACCATGCTCTTAAGCGTTGTGAAGTTCAGCGCCTGAAAGTGGTATGCCTCATTTTGCAGCGATTGAGCCATTGTGGGGTCAGCCTTTGCCGCCATTCCGTCGCCAGTCAATTTAAAGATGCGCGAACCCCCAAAGATCAGGACAAAGTAGATCAGGACTGCAACCAGCAGTGGAACATACTTCACCCAGAAATGTCGATTGAAGAAGCTTCTCCAACGCTTTAGGCCGCCACTCAGAGTGATGTCCAGCAGCGGCAGCAGGGCGAAAAGAACAATCGCTGCTTCCTGTGTCATGATCGCCAGTATCAGCATAACCAGATGAAGCACATACCAGCGTTTACGACGTGTTTCTAAATATTGATGGAATCCATAAATACAGATCAGACTCAAAATGGTCATGAGTAGGTACTGGTTGGCAGAGTACCACAGCACTGTCTGGTGATGGCGCGGGTAGACAGCAAACAAGACTGCCGCCAGGAACGCTGCAACACGATTTTTACTCAGTGAGTAGGTGACGAGAAAAATCAGGAGAACCGCGAGTATATGCAAAATAATCAAGGTTAGATGATACCCACTCGGATTCACACCAAAAACCTGCCGGATCACCCACATAAAGAGACACCAGATTGGGCGAGGGCGAGCAGAAAGTTGAATTTGCTGTATCAGATTCGGAAAAGGTATCTGAAAATCGAGAATGGTATAAAAATCTTCTGCGACAAACCCATTAGGCAATCCGCGAATGTAAGTGAGAATGACCAGCCCGATGAGTGTGACCACACACCCGGCAGAACGCCGCGCCAAAAATGTCGTCAAAATAACTTGCCATTTCTGGGCATGTGCTGGGTGGCATATGAAAATTATACCGCCTATTATAAATTATGCAAACACTCTATCGTTCAAAACTCGATGTAACGGATACAGGTGTATCCCAGAATCGCCCGATGTCATCGGCTTCCTCTGCAATGCCATGCTCAACCTGCTTACTGAATCCATCGAAGGCGCGAAGGGTAATGTTGAGCCGTTTTCCCTGTCGATCATAGCGCCAGACTCCGGCTGCCAATCCATCTACCAGCACAATGGGCACTGTTTGCCCCCCATGATAGACCTCATGACGGTGCTCCGGCAGCACAAGATCGTCGCGGTCAGCATACCCCAATGCGTAAGTATCGAAGGCTGGCAAAAGCCGCACAACAGGCTCATTAGATTTGGATTGATTCATAAAGGCTTGCTGCTGCTTTAACATCCCCAGTGTACGTTTTTTGACCTTCACCTCGACTAACTCGCCTGTTTCCTCAAGCTGTTTCCACGCTTTTTTGCAGTTAACCAATGGCAGCCCTGACCATGCGGCGAAATCTTTGACATCAGCAGGCGCGTAACCTTGCAGATAGCGCTGAACTAATTTAACCGCCGCATCACTCCCGGAGTCGGTTTTTTCGTTTCCGACCCATCCATCCAGCAGGGCATAAGTCGCTTTTCCGTTCGGGCGATAGGGGCCGAGGCAGATTATTCCTTCCAGCGCCGCCAGTGCGATCAGGTGAATAAGCGCTTGTCCTTTTTCTGGAATGGCAATCCCGCGCGCGATCAATTTTTTGAGCAGTTCATGGCGCGTGAGTGGATGGTTTTCCTCGCTGAGAATGTCCTGAATTCCACTTAATCCAGCTTTCGACAGATTCTCATCCAAGCCAAGTTGCAACCGACGACGATTATCTTTCGCCGCAAAGACTGATCCCAACAGACCGATGAGCCAGTGTACATCCGATGAGGCGACCAGGTGAAGTGTGCCGCGCATCGCCCACGTCTGTACCAGAGTACGGCTGTCACCAATTGCGCCCTCGACATCGCTGACACTAAGATCGCTGACCCGCGCCCGAAGTGCCAGCATCATGGCAGGTGGAAGCTGCGCCTGGATACCACATACGGTTTGCACAGCATTGAGCAAATCAGTTTGTGGAAATCGTTTGTCGAGATGTTGGGCATGGGTTCGCAGCGCCCTCACTTCGTCCGGTGATAATTCAATCATGGTTCACATGGATTTATGAACGATAATCCCCATTAATCGACACGTAGTCATGGCTGAGATCGCATATCGAGACCATAGAGCCATTGCCTCCTTACAAGCTGGAATTTCCGGCAGCATTTCCGCGAGAAGAGTGTCCGGTCTCTCGCTCCATACCTTCTCATTCTGCTGGTAGAGTTTTTCCCAATCGGTCATGAGTTTCCGCCAATCACGTTAGTCTAGAGGGTATGGTTCGACAAAATAATCGTTGGTTCCTTCAGCAATCCATCCCACCGTACCCTCATAATCAACCTGGTACCAGAAAAGGCCATCCATGCAGACTGCATCAGTAAGCACGTCAAATACCGCGCCGGCTGGAACCTGCAAAATCTTATTCCCTGCAAGACCCACACCATCCCGCATATTAATCGGCGATGGGTCTTCATCTCGCACCCGTCCCTGTTCATCCATCCTCAAACGTGGCGTGAGTGCGTCCCGGCAGGCTTCGGGCAGGGGTGTAGATGTAGGCGTTGCTGTAAAGGTGGGGGTAATGGTAGGGGTATCACTTGGCGTAGGCGTTGCTGTGATTGTAGGTGTCTGACTGGGTGTAAGTGTGAGGGTTGCTGTAGGTGTCGGTGTAATACGGCATCCTGCCCCCGACGAGGACACCACACTTTCTCCGTTCCCTGGCACACCCCATACCCGAATTGTACCATCCTCACCTGTAGAAACAATCAACTTCCCATCAGGCGAAAACACAATTTTCTGCATAGCGACTGGCGCTTGTCCCTTCGCGTAATTGAATCCACCTACCGCATGATGCCCGATCAGGGTTACAAGCTCACTTCCACTGCAAGTATCAATGACAGAGATTCCAGTCCATGAGTTAGCGGCGATTATACTGCTGGTAGGATCAAAAACAGCCTGCCAGGAATAGTCATCAAAATGTAGCAACTCCGTTGCCAGAGCCACATCAAACAGCCGAAGCTGCTTGTTATCTGCCGATAGTAGCACTCTACCATCTGGACTTATATCCAGTGCTTCAGGGTAAGTGTATTGACCTAATGAGATCGTTTTAGTCGCTTCAATCCCCTGAGTATCTACAATCTCAATGTAGCCATAACTGTCCTGCGCTTCGCCAACAATCACATATCTTCCATCAGGGCTGAAAATAACTGTTTGCCCGTAGCCCGTCAATTCGAAGCCATCCCCTATTTCTTCACCCGTCTTGACATCCCATAATCGCACAACATTTTCCAACGAAACCGTAGCCAATATTTGGCTATCCGGGCTAAAGGCGAGCGCGTTAAGCAGGATTTTATTGTTATAAATAATGGTTGTGCCTATTTCATCCATGGTTGACAAATTGAGGATTTCCACAAAAATCCCGTTGGTGATCGCTGCCAGCCACTTTCCGTCTGGGCTGTATTGTAAATCATTGGTGAAAATGGATAGGCGGAAAAGTCGCTGCGTCCTTTGACCATTCATCAAATCCCACAACTGTATCGAACCACTTTTTTCGCCTACTTCCAGATCGAAATAGTCTGGATTGATGATGCCCACCGCAATGGTCTTTTCATCACGACTAATCCCCAGACCCTCCAATTTTAGATAAAACCCGTCATCAAGGGTAAGCTGGCGTGACCCGGTTTGGGCATTCCATATCACAACCGTCCCATAATCGCTCAGGCTGACCAGCTTGCTGCCATCCGGGCTGAATGAAAGGGTATCCAGAGAAGCATCGTCACTGATAAATTGAGTAACAAGGTTGCCAGTCACACTGTCGAGAATACCGATTTCGCCGAATTGACTTCCCGCAGCAATAAACTTTCCATCCGGGCTATAGGTAATTGCCGTAATATTTTCATTGAAAAGATTGATCGAGAGATTTTCTTCTCCCGTTTGGCTATTCAGCAGCTTAACAACACCTGCATTGTCTGGCGGTTGAATAGTTGCACGCTGACCATCAACAAATTCAGACTGTGATTCTAAGCCCCGACCAACTGCAATCTGCTTGCCATCGGGACTGAGGGAGATGACCGTTGGCATTGGATAACCATACTGATCTTCTTCGGGTTTAACAGTAAAGACGAATGCCCCATCACTTGAATTAATGGCGTTAACAGTGTTTCCATAGCTGGAAATGATGGTGTGCCCATCCGGGGTGAAAGATAGATAATCAGCACCAGCATTATCACCCATCGGAAGGATACTGATAAGCGTGCCGACCTTGCCCCGGCGCGGATCAATATTCCAGAGTAGGACACCCGCCTCAGGATAACCTGCTGCGAGGAAATGACCATCCGGGCTGAATGCCAGTGAATCCGCATTGTAAAATCTGTTCCCAGATTCGACTGTACCGAACTCCTGCCAAGTCTGTGTATCCCATACATGAATTGTGCGATCAGGATTAGCGCCGCTCGTCGCCATTAAGCTCCCGTCGTGATTGAAGACAATCTGTTCAACAGCCGTTTTGTGGACATCCAACAACGATGGCTCGGCGCTCATGTCATCAGCATTGTATAACCACACACCCAGCGAGCCACCCAGCGCCAACGTTTTACCGTCCGGCGACCACACAACAGTATTGATTGTCCCCCGACCCATATGAGCCAATTCGACGAGTCGATCTGCGTTTTGTGCCGTAATGACTTCCAGATTGTCGAGATCAATGGGCGTTGGGTTATCCTGAGCCAGTAATGGAAAACAGACTAACGTCATGATACAAATGATGAGCAATAATCGGATTTTGTATCTCATCCCAGATTCCCCCGAACACTTCCTTGAGCTATACCTGATTTGCTGACACTTATGACCGATAATCCCCATTGATCGACACATAATCATGGCTGAGATCGCATGTCCACACCACCGCCGAGCCGCTGCCCATGCCACAGTCCAGAATCACACTCACGGCTGGTTCTTTGATAATGGCGGTTGCGGTTTCCTCGCTGTAATTCGTTGGCATCCCCGCATCGAACAACTTCAAGGCAATCCCGCCTACCGCTTCCACTTCGCCCGGTGAAATCCACAACTTGGTTTTCTCCGGCTCAATCGGCACACCGGAACGCCCCGCTGCCGCGACAATCCGCCCCCAGTTGGCATCATTGCCGAAAAAGGCCGTTTTCACCAGCGGCGATGTGGCAATCGCATTGGCAATTTGCAGCGCAGCGACATCATCTGGCGCACCCTTGATGCTCAGGGTAATGAATTTGGTCACGCCCTCGCCATCGCGCACGATGTCCTGCGCCAGCTTTTTGCTCACAGCGGTTAAGGCTTCCAAAAACTGTACCTCATCCTGCACATTATCCAGAGTTGCCCCGGTCATCCCATTCGCCAGCAGCAGCACCGTGTCATTTGTACTCATGTCGCCATCGACAACGATGCGGTTATAGGTCAGTTTCGCCGCCGAGGACAGCGCTTTCTGCGCCTGTTCAGGAGTCGTCCCCACATCGGTAATAATTACGCCCAGCATGGTCGCCATATTCGGCGCAATCATCCCCGCGCCCTTGCTGATTCCAGCGACGACATAGCGCTTACCATCGGCTTTCGTCACTGTAACGGATGCCAGCTTGGGTTTGGTATCGGTGGTCATGATGGCTTTCGCCGTCGCGTACCAATCATGCCCAAGTGCCTGTTCCGCCAGTTGAATCCCGCGCTGGATTTTCTCCATCGGAAGCTGTGACCCGATCACCCCTGTGGACATGACCAGCACTTCATCACCACCGCATTTCAGCGTTTCGGCTGTCCACTTCGCCATCTGGTTGGCGTTATCAATGCCCTGCTGTCCGGTACAGGCATTGGCGCATCGGGTATTGACCGCCACCGCCCGGATATGGGTCGAATTGGCCTTCAACCGTTCCATATCCACCAGCACCGGAGCCGCTTTCATGCGATTGGTGGTGAAGACACCCGCCGCTACACACGGCTTTTCGCTCACCACCAGCGCCATATCCAGCGCACCATCTTTTTTCAGGCCAGCGTGAACCCCCGCTACCTGAAACCCCGCCACATGTTCAATTTCAGAACGCACTTCAGTCACAGCAAACTCCGTTTTTAAGGTGATGAACTCTCGCGATTTTTCGATTGTTGCTCGGCTAATCTCCTCGTTTCGCGCTTTTCGAGGAAAACAAACAGCAGGAATAAGGGAATGCCTATGACCAGAAAAAGCACTCCCATAGTCATAGGATCATTCCTGATGTCGTAACGATATTCTGATGGTAGCCCAAAGTAATCGACGCTGGTCGTAAAACTATTACAAGATCCCAGCAGCGTACACAATATGGTTATCAATCCCAACAGAGTGTAGATTCGCTTTCGCCAGCTAGTCGGTTTCACACGCCACCCTATGATCGCTTACCCCTGGCTGATTCCTGCCAGAATGCTCGTCAGCTTTTCTACCAGTGTATCCACATGTTGTTTTTCCACCACCAGCGGCGGCACAAAGCGCACGACATTCGTCCCGGCGTTGACCATCAGCAGCCCGTTTTGATAACCCGCGTCGATGACTGCGCTGCAATCAACGCTCAAATCCAGCCCGACCATCAAGCCCTTGCCGCGCACTTCCCGAATCAGCGGACTATTGATTTCCGACAGCCGTTCTTGCAGATAATCGCCAACTTCGCTGACATGCGCCAGAAATTCCGGCTGGCTGACTTTGTTGAGGACAACTTTCGCCACACCTGTCACCAGCGGCCCACCGGAGAAGGTCGAGCCATGTTCGCCGGGATGCATCGCGCTGGCAACGGCTTCGGTCATGAGAATCGCGCCAATCGGCAGACCACCCGCCAGCGGTTTCGCCAGCGTCATGATGTCCGGAGTCACGCCCGTGTGTTCATATGCCCACAGCTTACCTGTCCGTCCCATGCCGCACTGCACTTCATCGAAAATCAGCACCGCGCCGTGTTGATTGCACAGGTCACGCAGACCGCGCAGGAATTCTGCTGTCGCCACATTGATGCCACCTTCGCCCTGCACGGGTTCGATAATTACGGCGGCGGTTTTGTCGCTAATGGCAGCTTTCGCGCTGTCCAGATTATTGTATTCGGCGACTTTTACACCCGGCATGAGCGGTTGGAAGGGCTTCTGATATTTATCCTTCGGAGTCACCGAGAGCGAACCTACCGTCCGTCCATGAAAGGC
>JBGAGR010000311.1:0-8689 GCA_044226645.1 Aggregatilineales bacterium | reverse complement strand
CATGGGGTTGTATGGACGAAGCTGAAAAGAGCCGACGGGACGCGATTGTGGAAGCGGCGCTGCATGTGTTTGCGGAGAAGGGCTTTCACAAGGCCAGCATCAAGCAAATTGCTAAAGCAGCGGGATTGAAATCACCGTCGCTGATTTACTGGTATTTCGACGACAAGGATGAACTACTGCGGGCGGTCATCACCACACTGGCTCCGATATTCGAGCAAATCGAGGATGCCACAACGCTGCTTGACCTGCCGCCCGAAGTGGTACTGCCGATTATGACAAAAGCCTATTTCGCTGTGTTTACCAATCCAAATGCACTGCGCATGATCAAACTTTTCCTTTCGGAAGGGATGGTGTCGCCCGAAGCGGTCAAGCCGCTGACTGACAATGCACAGCAAGTGCTTCACTTCTTTATGGCATATCTGACACGTCAGATTGAGGTGGGGCGGCTGCGACCGCATAATGTGCAATCCAGTTCGCGTATGTTCATTGGGATGCTGTTGGTTTATATGCTAACACATGAGATTATGATTCCATTGAGTGAAGGGCTGCCGGAGTCGGATCAGTATGCGGAGGAAGTGATTTCGGTATTTTTGGGCGGTTTGCGCCCATAAGGGAGGGGATATGACAGGGGCCTATGCGGTTGAAATTGAAGGGGTACACAAGCGCTTTGGCAGTTTCGAAGCCTTACGCGGCTTATCATTGAAGGTCGAACGGGGGACAACTTACGGCCTGCTGGGTCCAAATGGCGCGGGGAAAACGACGCTGATCCGCTCGATGGTCGGGTTATTGAAAGCCGACCAGGGCAGCGTGACGGTGCTGGGGAAAACCATGCCGGATAAGGACGTGCTGCGGCAGTTAGGCTATATGACGCAATCGGTGGCGCTCTACGAAGACTTGAGCGTGCGGCAGAATGTGCGCTTTTTCGCTGTGATTGGCGGGTTGGAGGGTGATGTGGATGGCGCGGTTGACCGGGCTATCGAACTGGTTGATCTGAGTGACCGGGGGAAAAGTCGGGTACGCGAACTTTCCGGTGGGATGAAGCAGCGCTGTTCATTGGCCTGCGCGCTGGTGCATGAACCCGAAGTCTTACTGCTGGATGAGCCGACAGTGGGGGTTGACCCGCAGCTACGCGTCCAGTTCTGGGAGCATTTCCGGCGGCTGAATGCGCAGGGTGTGACGCTGATTGTGTCCAGTCATGTGATGGACGAGGCGGAACGCTGTGACAGGTTGGGTTTCATCCGGCAGGGGGTGCTGCTGGCAGAGGGTACGGCATCCGAATTGCGACAGCGTGCCGGAACCGCGACACTGGAAGAAGCCTTCCTGCATTTCGGGGAACAAAAGCAGAACTAAACCGCCAAGACTCAGAGAAGAAGACAAGAGAGAGATAATGCAATGACAACGAGGCGAATTTTTACGCTGGGTTCGGGCGGATTCAACCAGCATCAAAATTGGTGTGGTGATGGAGGACACCGGGGCGAAACTGCCGATTGGCACGAATACGGTGAATCTGGGTGAGCGGCTGGTCGAGAACATCAGCGGCATAACCGACAAAATGACTATCGAGATGGTTACTGCGGATGAAGCACAGGCGGCGATTAAGAAGGGTGATTTGGATGCGGTCATTACACTGCCTGCCGATTTTTCATCGCAGACTGTCGCCAAGCGGGAGTTGGATATTCAGGTTGAATATGAAGGCTCAAATCCGATGGCGGGACAGGTATTGGAAGGGCTGCTGACCCGTTCGGCGGTGCAGACGCTTGCCAGCCTGACGGTCATTGGCGGTGGAACGAGTGCTAGTGCGCCGCCTGTTCATCTGGAATCGACTTATCTTTACGGCAGCGCGGAATTCGATTCGCTGGATTACATCGCGCCCGTTTTTATCGGCATGTTCGTTTTCCTGTTCGTGTTCATCCTGACCAGTGTGGCGTTTTTACGGGAGCGATCTGCTGGGACGCTGGAACGTCTGCAAGCTACGCCGATTCGCCGGATTGAGATTGTGCTGGGCTATATGCTGGGCTTCTCGATTTTCGCCCTGCTGCAATCGCTTATCATCCTCGGTTATACGATTTTCGGGATGCAGGTGCATTATGTAGGCAGTCTGGTGGTGGTGTTCATCGTCGAGTTGCTGCTGGCACTGATGGCGGTCAATCTGGGGATTTTCTTCAGCACCTTCGCGCGGAATGAATTTCAGGTGGTGCAGTTTATTCCGCTGGTGGTGGTGACGCAGATTTTGCTATCTGGCGCGTTCTGGCCCATTGCGTCCATGCCATCGTGGTTGCAGCCGATTGCGTGGCTGATGCCGCTGACACACGCCAATTATGCGCTGCGCGATGTGATGATTAAAGGCTTTGATCTGACGCAAATTGCGCCGTATGTGCTGGCGCTGATCGCCTTCGCGGTGGCGTTTGTGGTGCTGGCGGCGCAGACGGTGAAGCGAGGCGTGCAGTAAGTCCTGAGTGCTGAGTGCTAGGTACTGAGTGGAAGGCAGCGTGCCGAAAGGTACAAGGCATAGAAGCTGTTTTCGGGGCATACTGCTTGACCGGGAAGCGGCTTTACTCTTATGCTGGTAGACAAAAGCATTTTTCAGGATGATAAGGATGCAAAACATGGGGCGGTTTTTGAAATTTGTAATAGCTTTGATGCTGTTCGTAATGGCGATTTCGGGGACGGTCAGTGCGCAGGAGAAAATGCCGCTGGCATTCGGGGAGTGGGTGAGCGGCGAAATAACCAACGATCACTATGAGACGAAATATACGTTCAGCGGGAAAAAAGATCAGCTCGTTACGGCGGATATGGTGGCTGACCCGGATGCCAACTCACTGGATGCGTTCCTGGTGCTGCGAACGAGCGACGGCGACATTTTGGGACAGAATGATAACGTGTTGAATGGCGGCTCATTGGTGGTTGCGCGTTTGCCTGCTGACGGCGATTACACCGTGTTAGCAACACGCTATAACGGTAAAGACGGCGATACCGAAGGTAAATACTGGATTCGATTGGATGAGGTTCAGCCGCTAACCGTGGGCATGAAGACAACAGTTAGTTTTACTACGGACGACGAAAAACGCTTCCCGACTTTTTATGTCTTAACGCCTGAGAATAATGAGTCACTGAAATTTGGCTTTAACGAGGCCTCTGCCAGCCGATACCCACAGATTGGACTATTCAAATGGGTGGATAATAATTATCCCGAAATTCTGATGTGGGCGGAGTACACCAGTAATGTCAGCAATCTTGCGTTCAGCGCCAATCTGGAAGCGGATACGTTCTATGTGCTGATGCTGGATCCGGTTCCAGTTTTTTACGGTAATCAGGATACTGCGACGCTGGCGTTTAGCATCAATTAGTGCTAGTCAATCAGTCCAGTGATTTTTTGGGTGAGGGCGGCTGAAAAGCCGTCCTTTTGTACTGCGATATTACGAATTGTTACCTGATAATCAGGAAAAAACAGGTGAAGAATTTGCGTATGGTTTGTAATTGTTTGTAAAATTGAACACATCCACATTTCTCACCAGCGAAACAATGCGATTCAAACTTGGATGGTCGAGTGCCGCAGAATCGCAGAAATTTCTATTGGGGTTGCTACCTACGAATCAATGTTAGATGGAACTGGTTCGTTAATGCTCTTATTGAGTTGTTGATTTAAGCCAACTGCGATTGCCACGATTATGACTGCGGCAAAGGCCGTCATCAGGGATAATTCAACAGAGAAGGTATCGTTAAGTAGTGCGTAGATAACGCTGGTTCCCAAAGTGAATACTGCTCCCTGAACGCCAATAATGCTTGGAAGTTGTTCCAGTGGAAAATTCCTGTTAACAGAGAAGGTTAAGATAGGATTCAACGCTGATAGCAGTGAAATTGCCAAACCTACCCCTAGAAAATTAATGTCTCCGGGTGAGCGAACAGCCGTTAATGCAATTCCGACCACAGTGACGCTGATGCATATCCAGATAAGACGAGGTAGTTTTATACGGTCACTGAGAATACCTAGAAACACGGGTATTACGATTGGTAGAATCCGTAGTATCCAATCCCAGGTGCTCCTGGTAGCGCTACTTATCCCGTTCGCGGTTATCAGCAGAGAAGACCAGAAAGTGGATGGAATAGACGAGAGACTTCCTAACACGATGAAAATGATTAATGTTAGCCAGAGCCAGGAAATTCCGAATGGTCGAGGCATTGACGGTTGAGATTTACTCTGTGCTGTTGGTATATGCCATTGCTGCCAGCTTACCGCAAACAGGAATGCTGTAACTATCGCGAGTGCGGCAGCCACAAAACAACTGCTTCGCCAATCCATATCTGCAATAAAGAGCGGTAAACTAGCCGTATTGATAAATGCATATGACCAGATGAGCCAGCGTGGATGGCCTCTGGTCATGAGATAGACTATTATGAGCGTAAACATCAGGGCAGAACCGACACCACCTATAAACTCGAATAGGAGTACAACATCCCATGAGGGTGATAGTGCCTGTACTATAAATGCGGCTGCAATAATCAAGCTACTGAACAGCAGGAGCACACCTATCCTAAAACGAGTGAGCAGCGCACCAGCCAATAACTTGCCTGCAATGAACCCAAAAATTGAAACCCAGGTTAACACATTCAATGCGTCGTTTCTGGTAACACCAAAGGTTTTTGGGAGTACCGTCCAATTCATATAGAACAGCCATGTCGTAATCTCCGTCAGGAGTATGACGAGATAAGCGATTCCTATTGGGAGTAATGTGGGGCGCTGATTAGCGGCGGAATTTTCCACGCGCGGCTATTCCCACCAGCGATACCAGACTTTGCGATGGGGGCCGTACATGCGGCCCACTGGCCCGGATGAGCCGTAATACAGATACAGCCACAAAATCATCAGGAAGAAGATGCCGCCAACGGCTCCTACAACGAGGCCGATAATGCCGCCCATCGTGACATCGCGTCCGGTGCGCTGGTGGATAAAAGCGGTGCCGAATGAACCAATAATCGCGCCGAAAATAGCGTACATGCCGAAGTAAAACATGATAGAGAAGTGCCCCCTGTGCATTCCACTCCGATAAGAATATTGTACTGTTAATTCATTATTGTGAGCATAAGACTTCAGGGTTATCGTGCCCTGATTGCTGTCGTGCGAAGACCTCCTATATATCTTCCTGTTTTCTTCTGCTAAAATAGTACCCCCCCAGAAATGAGTGAGGCGACATATAACCCCTATGCAGTTGACCGGACTTCTTGATGTGCTGCGCAGCCATACGATTTATCGGGATTTACTGACGTATCTTCAGCAAAGCAGCGATGCGCCCGAATTGGGCATTATCCGGGCGGCGCGTCCATTCTTATTGGCGGCGTTGGCGCAGGATTGGCCTGCTCCGGTAATTTACGTCACCGGGCGGATTGACCGCGCTTACAATGTTTCTGAACAGCTTCCGGTATGGCTGGGTGAACGACCTGTTTACCGTTTTGCCGAGCCGACACCGTTGTTTTATGAACGTGCGCCCTGGGGCGAAAATGTGATTCGCAGCCGTATCGCGGCCTTGAGTGCGCTGGTGACTGAAAACCCCATCCCCTTACCCCCTCCCCGTACACAGGGAGGGGGAGGAATGCCCTCTGATGAGACATCCTTTATAGCTCCCCCGGTGATTGTGACATCGGCGCGGGCGATTATGCAGCGGACGCTTCCGGTGAATACCTTCCGTAAAGCGACCATGACGGTCAAGCCGGGACAGCGTTATACACTGGATGCGCTGTTGGGTCGCTGGGTGAAGATGGGTTACGAACCGGCCACGACGGTCATCGAGCAGGGGACATTTAGCCGTCGTGGCGGCGTGGTTGATATTTTTCCGCTGGCATCGGATAAGCCTGTACGCATAGACTTCTTTGATGATGAAATTGATACGCTGCGTGCCTTTGACCCTTCGACGCAGCGTTCAGCAGATGCGCTCAAATCCATTGTGATTCCTCCGGCGCGGGAAGCACTGCCGGAACAGACTCCACCCGTAGCGAATCATCTGATGCGCTGGTTTAAGTCGCTGGTTGTGGATGAGAATACAGTGGGTTTAAACCCACTGTCAGATGCAGAGCCTTTGTCGAGCGGGGCGGCATTTCCGTATCTGGAACATTATCTGCCGTATCTGTATCCGCATCCGATCAGTCTGCTGGATTATGCGCCGCCGGATGCGCTCATCGTGGTGGAAGATTGGGCGGAACTACGCGATACCATCGCCGGAATCGAGGAACATGCGCTGGATGCCCGCGCGGAAAAGCTGGGGGCAAATTTGCTGGCGGACGATCACCCCCTGCCGTATTTGACGTGGGATGCGCTGGCGGAAGAAATCGAACAGCGTAAGAGTGTTCATTTCGGGCATATGGGTTATGAGGGCGAAGGCGATGAGGAGGACAGCACATCGCCGGACGAAAACGGGAATGGTGAAGCATCCATTATCACCCGGTTCGCGCGCTTGTTCACGCCGGAAGACCGATTCGGCGGGCAGTTAAGGCCGCTGCTTTCGCGGGTGCGGACGATGCAGCGTGAACAGGGCAGCATCGTGGTCGTCACGCAACAGACCGGACGAGTGGCGGATTTGTGGCGTGAGCAGGAAGGTTTCATTCCGATTTCGAAGGACGTGATGCAGTCACCCGTTCCCGGCTCGATGGCGCTGGTGGAAGGGGTGCTGCAAGAAGGCTGGCGGATGCGTCTGCCGGGGCAGACGGTTCACTTGCTGACCGACGCGGAAATCTTTGGCTGGCATCGTCCCGAACCGCGCCGCCGCAAAACTCAAACCCGTGCGCGACTGCCGGAATCGAGCTATGCCGATTTGCAGGCAGGCGATATTGTCGTGCATGTTGATTATGGCGTGGGGCGATTTGCCGGGATGCGCCGCCGCACTGTTGAGGGCAACGAGCGCGAATATCTGGTGGTGGAGTACGCCGGGACGGATGTGGTTTTCGTGCCAATTCATCAGGCGGATCGGTTAACGCGCTATGTCGGGCCGGATGATCGTCCACCTGCCTTGAGCAAACTGGGCAAGCCGGATTGGGCGCGGGTGACGACACAGGCTCGGAAAGCAGTTGAAGACGAGGCCAAAGAACTGCTGGAACTGTACGCCAACCGCATGGCGACACCCGGTCATGCCTTCGCGCCGGATACGCACTGGCAGAGCGAACTGGAAGCATCTTTCCCCTATGTGGAGACGGAAGATCAACTGCGTGCGGTGCGGGAAGTCAAAGAGGATATGGAGCGTGCGGCTCCAATGGATCGCTTGATCTGCGGCGAAGTCGGATACGGCAA
Source organism: Aggregatilineales bacterium (assembly GCA_044226645.1). Taxonomy (GTDB): domain Bacteria; phylum Chloroflexota; class Anaerolineae; order Aggregatilineales; family Phototrophicaceae; genus CFX2. The sequence goes on along the minus strand of JBGAGR010000311.1, from coordinate 1,413 downwards.
AACGGAAGTGGCACTCCGCGCGGCTTTCAAAGCGGTGATGGGCGGGATGCAGGTGGCACTGCTCGTACCGACAACCGTATTGGCGCAGCAGCATTATGAGACCTTCAGCCAGCGATTACGGGCGTTTCCGGTCAAGGTCGAGATGATTTCGCGCTTCCGTTCGAAAGATGAGCAGAAAGCCATTCTGCCGCTGCTGACATCGGGCGAGGTGGACATCATCATCGGGACACATCGGCTGTTACAAGACGATATTTCGTTCAAGCGGTTGGGCTTGGTGATTATTGACGAGGAGCAGCGTTTCGGCGTGACGCACAAGGAATATCTGAAGCGGCTGCGTGCGCAGGTGGATGTGCTGACGCTGACCGCCACGCCGATTCCCCGCACCTTGTATATGGGTCTGACGGGTGTGCGCGACATCACTATGATTCAGACTCCACCGGAAGAACGTCTGCCAATCATCACGCATGTGGGGCCATTCGATGAACGCATGGTTCGGGCGGCAGTGCTGCGGGAACTGGAACGCGGTGGACAGGTGTTTTATGTCCACAACCGCATTAACTCGATGGATATTGTCGAAGATCGTCTGCACGAAATTGTGCCGGAGGCGCGTATTATCAGCGGTCACGGGCAGATGGATGAACGCCTGCTGGAAAAGGTGATGGGCGCGTTCGGTCACGGCGAGTACGATGTGCTGCTTTCGACCTCGATTATCGAAAATGGCATTGATATTCCCAACGCGAACACGCTGATTGTTGACCGGGCGGATTGGTTCGGTATGTCGCAGTTGTATCAGTTACGAGGTCGGGTCGGACGCAGCGCCCAGCAAGCCTATGCTTATTTCTTCCATGCCAGTACCAATCGGCTGACAGATGAAGCGCGGGTACGGCTGGATGCACTGGCGGAGCATACCGAACTCGGCGCGGGCTTCCAGCTTGCTATGCGTGATCTGGAACTGCGTGGGGCGGGTGACATCCTGAGTACGCGGCAGACGGGTCATGTCGCGGCGATTGGTTTGCACCTGTATACGCAGTTATTGACACAGGCTGTCCAACAGTTGAAGGGTAAGACGAAAGAAGATATTGCGCCGCCGGTTGCTGTCAGTAATATCACCATTGATCTGCCGCTGCCTGCCTATCTGCCGACGGACTGGATTCCCGAAATGACGCTTCGACTGCAAATTTATCGCCGTATCGGCAGCCTGAACAGCATGGAAGATGTGGAGATGATGCGCGAGGAACTGCGAGATCGCTTCGGCGCACTGCCTCCGGCGGTGGAAGGGTTGATGTACGGGATTGATGTCAAGCTGCTGGCGCAGCGAGCCAACGCCAGCGCGGTGACGAATCTCCATGATCTGATTCACATCAAGCTGCCGTATCTGGTGGAAGTGAACCGCGAAAAGTTACAGGTTGATCT
>JBGAGR010000310.1:0-8714 GCA_044226645.1 Aggregatilineales bacterium | reverse complement strand
TGATTGCTCTGCTGCTGGCAATGAGCGCATTTGTGCCGCCGCAAAAATCGGGCACTATCATTTTCCTGATTGGCGGAGGGATTATTCTGCTGGTTTACTGGCTGATGATCTGGTGGGATAGACGTTCACTGGTGCGCCTGATTCACCGCGCGATGAGCGATGATTTGATATGAGTGAAAAACCGAAGAAACGGGGCGAATCACCTGTTGATTTCGTCGCGCCGTATCCGATAGATAACTGCTTGCGGCGTATCCGCGACACGAAATTGCTGGGTATAGACTTCATGACATCCTACGAGAAAGTAGAGTCAGGGGACTGCCATTTCAAAATTAGACGCACATGGTATGACAAACGCGGCTGGCTGCAAGCATCAGATGTAATGTTGGAAGGCTATCTGAAGGAGATTGATGAAACATCGACGATGGTGATTGCCAAAACTCATCTGTCGATGACTATGCCGATCATCATTATCATCATAACACTGGTATTATTTATGGTGCTATACGTGAATGCCCCACCAGATTCACCTCTCGAGTTCATCTCTTTTATCGGTGCGGCTCTGATACTGCTACCTTATGGGGGCATGATTTGGTCACACAAACGCTCCCTGATTAGCCTGATTTATCACGCCATGAGTGATGATTTACGATGAGCGAAAAACCGATGTTAAGCGAAAATCACGACACAGACGAAATTCATTTCACTGCGCCACATACCTTGTCTGACTGTGTTCAGCGGATTGTAGGACATGCTGTGTTGGACGGTAGTATTCTGCATCCCGGCGTGGATGTGGTTGCTGAAAATGCTTCCGAAGGCGTATATCATTTCCGCCTGCACCCGCGCTATGATCGCTATAAACGCCGTCCCCAAACCATGTTCTATGTCGAGGGCAACCTCAGGCAGCAGGGCGTGAATGCAACCGCGGTTAAAATGCGCGTTCGCGTCGGCTGGGCCAGTCTGATTCTATCGATGAGCGCCTCCATACTCATCACGGTTATTGTGTCATTTTTCGCGCCAGCACCTATCCGTTTGATTGTCATCATCGTGCCCATTCTTTTCTGGATTATTTTCATCCCGAAAATGTACAGCGACGCACGAGCACTCAGCCGCCATCTCTACAAATGGCTGGATGCTCAAATGTAGTTTCCCTGCTCTAACGCAAATTCAATGCTCGGCTTGCTATACTGCGTCCATTCAAAAGCAGAATAGTAGACACTGAGCATGATTTTCTCCGCTGCACTTTACACGTTGAGTGAAAAATCCCTCCCGATTCAGGGCAGATACAATTTATCGTGCCCCTACCCGATGCGATGGCACACGCCATGAAACTGCTCATCATCGCTGAAAATCCATTGGCGCGGATGGGACTGGCGGCGCTGCTGGCTGGCAACTCGGCTGTGACGATTGTCGGTCAATCGGGCGGGGCGAATCTGGCGATGGAGATTGATCTGTATCAGCCGGACATCATGATCTGGGATTGGGGCTGGCAAAATGTCCCAGAAATTCCGAAGGACATTCCCGTCGTCGCGCTCCTCAAGGAAGCAGGCCAGGCATCAGAAGCATGGAACGCTGGCGCACGCGGTTTGCTCCTCGGTGAAATCGATTCCGATGTACTCATTTCGACCCTCACAACCGTTTCGCAGGGTTTAGCCGTGTTCGAACCCACACTGGCAGCATCCATGTTCCAAACCAATACGCCCGATGTTGAAACACCAACCGAAGCGCTCACGAGCCGCGAAATGGAAGTGCTGCAACTCCTGGCGGAAGGTCTGCCGAACAAGATCATCGCCAGCAAATTGAGCATCACCGATCACACCGTGAAATTCCATGTCAACGCCATCATGAGCAAGCTGGGTGTCCAGAGCCGCACTGAAGCGGTTGTCCGCGCGACGAAGCTGGGCTTGATTATCCTTTAGCTCAACGGCTCAAGAAAATACGTATCCCCTTCGGACTCTGCTGTCCAGCCATCCAGCGGCGGGTAATTGACCCTCCACCAAACGATGCCGTCGCTGCAAACCGGGCCAGATATGACCGTGAAACTGTCCCCTGCTGGGATTTTCGCCAACACGTCCGAACCTTTAAAGGGTAGTGTGCGAAGATTATTTGCGGATGTATCTGGAATAACGCGCCCACCTTGCCCAACGGTCAAACGCGATGGGAGCATACCGGGACAAGCCACTGGCGGAATAGGGAAAGCGGGCTGGTTCGATTCATAGACCATCTGTGGGGTCATGCGAAATCGGTAAGACAGGCCATCCAGCAGATGCGTAACCTCTCCATCAACTGTGCCCATAAACAGGACATTCTCAGGCTTTTGGTAGACCACAGCAAAATAAGAGCGTGGAGCGAACCAATCTATTGCGCCGGGTAAAAAGTTATCCAATACCTGTGTTTGCCCTGAGTCCAAATTGAGCAGAACGGCAGTTGAATCACGATTTATCAATGCGTAGGGTGCTCCCGGCGACCACAATGCTGAGTGAAAATCATCCTGGTAAGGCAGTATGACACTGTTATCGCTCAAACGAAGGATACCGGGTGTACCTCGAATGTAACCAGACATGAGCATCTCTCGCGGATAAAATTCGCCATTAGTGTGAATCTGGCGAGGCGCACCCTCAGGGAAATCTATGACATAAAGACCCAGTGATAACAATTTCGATGTATCCGTGTTGACTGCAAATACTCCGCTGGTACTGAAATAAATGTTACTGGTCATAGGGTCTACACCGATGAAGTCAATATCATATTGGTCGGCTGTTACCATTTGAGTAGAGGTATCGGTAGGCGGATTATAGAGAAACACTCCGTCGAATGAACCAACATCGGGAATTGTAAAAACCAACCGGTTATCCGACAGCCAGCCGATAGGCCAGATGCCATCTGCGTTATTGGGAATCGTCATCGCGTGGGTTTTATCGTTCGGGTCGATTACATATGCTCCCGTGAAGCCTGCACCTGCGCCTGTCCCGTAACTACCGATACCGACATACACCAGATAGGCACTATCCGGCGACCACATCAGTTCATCGGGCATTCCCTTTTCATCAGGCAGAATAGTCACGCGACCATCTACCGCTGAGAACAGCCCGATTGTGCCATCCCCGTTACGATAATCTTTTCCCTCACCTGTTCCGGGTGTCCCTTCCGTCCAGGCAAAGCGACTGCCATCCGGCGACCAGACACCTGTTTTTGTAACTTGATCCCGAACCGCTAGAGGACTCGTATTGGGATCGGGTAGAACATAGGGATAGGCGATAAGCTGGCGCGTGAAGAGACGACGAACCGGGTTCAGGCTATACATTGCCAGCCCATAAGTGGTATCTAAGGCAACATACTGCCCCGATGGGGATAGGTAAATCTGACTGACATTGCCTTCTTCTGATGAGTAGAGCTGTGTTTTTTCCCCGGTAGACTGCCGGAAAAGCTGAACATTATTCTGATTATCTACATAAACCACAACGACATTGGCAATGTCCTCAGCCTGAACCAATCCAACACATAACAGCGCGAGGGCAACTATTGTTATACAGAGGTATTTCATGGATGAACATGCTCCCGGTTGAAGTTCTACCTTCATCTTACTTCAAAAATGCGCAAGGGAACCCTGAGCGTCGTCTGACCGTCATGTAAACAGGGGTTTTGGACAGGCGAAGCATAGGACTACGGGAGGATGCTTCAAGCTACAATCCGTTGTAGACTCCATTAATGCACACTTATCCATTTCTAGTTTCAAAGGAGCATTTCTCATGCGAAGAATCCCTTTATTTCTCGTACTACTCTGTCTGCTCATTCCGGCTTTCGCGGCACAGGCTCAAGCTCCCGACGCGATTAACACAGCGCTGAGTGACCTGAGCAAGCGCGTCGGACATACCGTCAGCATCAATGATCTGGATAACTGGACATTCGAGCAAAAAGTCTATCCGAATCCCGGCCTCGGCTGTCCACAGCCCGGTGTCATGTACGCTCAAGTACAAACGGTAGGCATTCAATTCACCCTCACCTATCAGGGCACAGCCTATGATTACCGCGTTTCCGGCGATAAGACCATTGTGATTCTGTGCAATAGTAATGCCGCAACAGAAGTCCCTGCACCCTGTCCTCCGCCCGGTGATACAGCCTATTTACCCCCTCGCCTGAGCATTGGCATTCAGGGACAGGTTGTGGTGGGCGGTTTCCCCAATAACATCCGCGATTTACCCGGTACGAGCGGCAAATATCTGGGTGAAATCCCGCCAGGGCAGAATTTCACGGTGCTGGATGGGCCGCGATGCAGTCTGATTGATAAACTGGTCTGGTGGCAGGTTAATTACAACAACATCATCGGCTGGACGGCTGAGGGTAAAGACGGCGAATACTGGGTCACGCCACTGAATCTGGTCGGCACACCGCAGGCTGTTCCGTTAAAACAACCCATTACAGCGGCGAATGCTGCGCAGGTAACGCTGCTGCCGGGATTCGGTAGCAACAGCGTCGTAGCACTTTCACCAGATGGAGTCAAACTGGCTCAAGCGATTATGAACTCGATACAAATTGTGTTTGTGGGTACAACACAGCCGTCCGTGAGTTTTATTCATGAAAGTATCCCAACAAACCTCTCCGCTTCAGCACTGGCTTTTGATCCCACGGGAAAATGGCTGGCAGCAGGTTATCCAGATGGGCGTATCCTGATAATTGACACTACAGCGAGTCCAATTCCTACCATCAGCGTCCAGCTCCTCGGACATACAGGGGCGGTCAATACAGTGGCTTTTAGTCCGGACGGGAAACTGATTGCCTCCGGCGGCGATGACGGAACCTTGCGGTTGTGGGATGCCAGCACAGCGGCACAATTGGCGCTGTTGAAGGAGCAGCAAGTCAGTCCAATAGCTACCGTTGCCTTCAGCGCGGATGGCTCAACGATTATCACACGCGACAAAGCTGGACTTGTCAATTTATGGCGGGTTTCAAGCGGAGGCGCGGCGGGATAGCATTATCGAATTGGGGCGCATATCATTCATATGCGTCCCATTCTGTCTGTTTCAGGTATCAGGGCTTACCCATGCCTTTACCACTGCTCCCGTTGCCACTATTGGTGTTGGTCTGTCCCTGACAGCGCCGCCGCCAGCCATTGGCAGGTGCCCAATCCGGCGGTGGATGAGCGCATGATCCATCGTCACGCCAGACTTCTCCACTGGAAGAATTGACATTCACCTCGACATCGACATAGGTGATGGTTGTGGCGGTAATAACCGTTGTCCCGTTATTCCCTTCAACATGAATCACATCGCCTACTTCGATAGTACCCAGCAGCGGATCATCCGGGTTAATCTCAATCGTGACCCCAAAAATAGTGATGATATTGCCGTCAATGGAGTCTACTGGCCCTTCAATGACGATTACCGCTTCATCGGTGCTTTCCGGTGTCGCCTCAGGCGTACTTTCTGCTGTCGCTTCGACAGTGGCTTCCGGCGTTGGTGTCATGATGATGGTAGGCGGTGCGGTCAAACTCGGAACCTGTGTTGGTTCTGAACTTTGCGGCGTGAAGATGCCACTCACAATCACCACGACAATGACGACAATGACCACCACCACAGCAGCAATCACAGGCATAGACGGCGTAAAGCCAGTGCGCGGAGTGGGTGCCGGGGGCATGTCCATCGCGTTCAGCATTTGAGCGCGGATGGCCTCGAAACGGTCTGGATTCAACGTGGGCTGCGGCGCGTTTTGCAGACGTTCGATTAAACTGCGTTCTTCAGGGGTAAACTGGTCAACCATGATCAGTCCTCCCCTCTCAGATAGCTGCGCGCTTTGCCGGATGCGCCCAGTTCTTTGCCCAGCGCTTGCAGCGCTCGATGCTGCATGACCCGGATGGCGGAGTCACTTTTGTTCATGATGATAGCTACTTCGCTGTGCGGAAGCTGCTGAACGAACCGTAGAATCAGCAATGTTTGGTAATCTTCGGACAAAGCCGACATGGCGCGTCGAAGCTGCTCCTGCTCGATATGTCTGGCCGTCTTCCCAAATGGATCAGTGTCATCGGTAGCCAGTGAATCCAAAATTGGTTCGGGCGCGGTACGGCGCTTTTGGCGGTAATGGTTAGCGATCTGTGTCGCGGCGATGCGATAGAGCCATGCACCGAAAGGCGCACCCACATCGCGATAACGCGGCAGACCTTCCACCATGCGTAAGAATACTTCAGCCGTCAGGTCTTCAGCGATCATATCTGATTCGACCCGATAGCTAATATAACGAAAGATAGGTTGGGCGTAGGCTTCGTACAATGTGCTAACTGCACCTTTGTCACCCGTCTGCGCTTGAGCGATGAGTTGGCTTTCATTGGGTATTGGTTGCATTCAACCATTATGACTCAGTTTGTCGATTGGCTTCTATCAACAAAACGCACAAACCCATGTAATGTTACATTTTTCCTATTCGCGAAAAGTCATGTGTAACATCTGTAAGCCGCTTCCGTTGTAGCAGGTGATTATCAATGGAGGCGATACATGTTCTCAAAATCACGTTTAGGATTACTCGGTCTGGTTGTTCTTATCATGATCGGCACTTTATCGATTCTGGCAGGCGGAACCGCTGCGCAGGATGAAGCTCCCGCGCCGGGATGTCCCACAGGACAAGGCTACTGGAAAAATCATGCGACATGGCCTGTAACCGAACTCACGCTGGGCGGTCAGACATATTCACAGGCGGAACTGCTGATCCTGTTCAACACCCCGGTTGGCGGCGATGCCAGCCTGAATCTGGCGCACCAACTGGCAGCAGCCAAGCTGAATGTAGCCAATGGTGCGGATGCAACCATTGCCACCGGGATTATCGCACAGGCCGATATGCTGCTTTCGACCTATCCTGGCAAGCTGCCTTATAATGTAGATCCCTCATCCACTGATGGGCAAACGATGGTGAATGTGGCGGGTGTGCTGGACTCGTATAACAGCGGATTATTAGCGGTAGGATGTCAGGAAACGGAAACGCCGGAACCCGAATCTACCGTTGAGGCAACTTTGGAAGCGACACCCGAAGTCACACCGGAACAAACCCCGGAAGCCACCACCGAACCCGGCGCTGGTTTGCCAATCACGATTGTTATTGAAGGCCCGGTTGAGGCGATCAATATCAATATCATCACGATTTACAACATCGATATTCAATTAGACCCGAATGATCCGCTGCTTCAGATTATCCAGATTGGCGACATTGTGCATGTCGACGGGGATACGGAGCAAAATGGCAATACCATCATCATCATCGCCATCAACATTGTCATCATCAATGTGGACATTAATGTAGGCGATGGTACCGTTTACCGTGACGATGGTAAGGATTGCAGCAACCCGCCACCGCCCTGGGCACCTGCGCATGGCTGGCACAAACGCTGCGACAGCGAGATCAACATCAACATTAACATCAACGGCGGCAATGGCAGCAGTGGTAAAGGGATGGGCATGGGCGACTAGTCCTGTCCAGTCCTGAAAAAAGCTGATACCTTAGGGGCATATTATCGGATATGCCCCTGTATTTGTTGATGGGGAGATGCTATTTTGCAACTGATGATTCCGATTCGCGCCGAAAAGGTCGCCCGTCTGCTGGGTATCACAGCGGTGTGTTTGGTGGCGGCAAGCATCATCCTGAAGTTTCTGGAAAATGCCGCCGGGGGTATCGGGGCAAACCTGCTTATCTCTGATCTGATGCGTCTCTTCGACGTGAATCTGGAAGCCAACCTCCCCACCTGGTTTTCCGCTTCGATTTTGCTGACGGCTGCGGTGCTGCTGGGTGCGCTGGCGGCAGCGAAACGCGCGAATAAGGAACCCTTCGCGCGTCACTGGGCAGGATTAGCCATCATTTTCCTGTATCTCTCCATTGACGAAGCCGCGACGATTCACGAATATCTGACTGACCCTCTACAAGCTGCGTTGCATACCACTGGCTTTTTATACTTCGCCTGGGTGATTGTCGGCGCGATTGCGGTCATCATTTTCGCGCTGGCGTATCTGAAGTTTCTGCTGAACCTGCCGCCGCGCATCCGCGATTTATTCATTATCGCCGGAGTAACCTATGTCAGCGGCGCACTGCTGATTGAAGCCATCAGCGCTGACCAGTGGTATCTGAATGACGGAACCAGTTTGGTGTATGCGCTCATCGGCAATATCGAAGAATTGTGCGAATTATTGGGCGTGGTGATTTTCATCTATGCCCTGCTGCTTTACTTTGAACAGATTCAAATCAGTGTGAGTCCAGCGACAGAGGCAAAACTACGAACTTCTCTGTTGAGCAGCACACGACAGAAATTAAACGAAGTCCGTCCCAAACTGGCACACGTGAAAAAAGCCCCGCTGCTGATCGTTTTTTTCGGTGGACTGAATCTAATCCTGGTGCAGTGGGTGCTGGCGCGGGAAATGACCGCCCTTCTGTTGGGTACAGAATTGGTTGTGCTGCTGGTGAGCGTGTCGTATTTCGCGGGATTGTCCCTGGGCTATGGGCTGGCAGGGCGGATTCCGCGCCGATGGCTGCTGCCACTAGGCATAATAACACTGGTTTTACATCTGACGCTGCCGATCTGGTTTCGACTGCTGGTGGCAGCGCTTGAGTCGCTTCATGCTTATGCGCTGGCGTTTATCGTCCTGCCGCTGCTGACACCGTTCGTCATTTCAGCCTTTTACAGCATCTTTTTGCCGTTGTTCGCGGATGATGGCGAAGATAAACTCCCGGCCTTATATGCGCTG
>JBGAGR010000309.1:0-8582 GCA_044226645.1 Aggregatilineales bacterium | reverse complement strand
CCAGATCAGCATGGCTTCCCCCACCAAGGGCTGCGCGACGGACATGACAATCGTGCCTTCGGTTCCGGTACGGGCTTTCGCCAGATCAATGGCATCATGCAGCCCATCGGCATACAGCACGTCGTCATGATAGCGTCGCGCCGTTTCGAGGGCGATCTCTTTCGCCGGAAAGCGGATTTTGATATTAATCGCCGTTTCAGTCAAAATCATCGTTTTGCAGATCGGCGCGAGGATGCGGTAAACGCTCTCGTAATCGCGGTCAATCGGTACAGCCACAATCAGCACCACCGGGTCTTTCAGATAACCCTGCAAACTCTCCACCAATGATTGCGCCGATGGAACCGTAATCGCGCCATCCACATAGACCGCCGGGTCGCTCTGCAATTTCTGCAAGCGCCCCGGCCAGACCACATCGGCCAGCCCCGCGCGGATGCGTTCGACATACTCCGCTGATGCATGAGACACACCTTGCAATCGTCCATGCATATTCCCCGCGCCAATCACCGCCAGCGTGGCATTTTCGATCTGATAGCGCCCCATCAGTGACAAATGAATTTCGCCGTAACGCCCCAACTCCATACGAATGCCATTTTCCGTCGAGCCAAGGTAATGCCCCATGTCTTTGGGCGCAATCCAGTTGAATTCCGCGCCCAGTGATTCCGCTTCCGCCTGTAAAACCTGCATCGCATCCGGTGACTGCGGCACACTGTAAACCGTGCTGTAGGGCTTGATAATCCCGGCTTTATGCCACGCAATCCGCGCGACGCTGTGCCCCAGATAATCCGGGTGTTCCAGCAAAATCGGCGTGAACAAAGAGAGTTTATTCGGCACAACCGCCACATCATCGAAGCGTCCGCCGCGCCCGACTTCCATTACCGCTGCCTGTACACCCTGCTCATTGAACCACTGCAAGGCCATCGCCAGAAAAATCCCCTGCGGACTGAAATAACGCTCGCCCGTCAGCGTTTCCTCAATCGCGTCAATGTCCGGCGCGAGATCGGAAATGATGCGGAAAAAATCATCCTGCGGGATGGCCTTCCCGTTGATGCGAATCCGTTCGCGCCAATCCACCAGATGCGGACTGGTCACAGTGCCTACTTTGTGTCCCAGATGGCTTAACAATTTGGCGGTAATGACCGTCACCGAGCCTTTGCCCTTGCTGCCTGTCACGACAGCATATTCGCGCGGTACAGCCAGCAGATTACGCGCTTGCAGCAGACGCTTGGTCGGCGCGATGTCGCGCGTATCTTCATCAAAGCCGCGCTTGACAGTACGCAGCTTGTGAATTGAGCGGAAAATGTAAGTGAGAGCAGCTTCTTCAGTCGTAAATCGCATTGCAATACGCCTTGCGGATATAATTACTTTTAAGAACCATTGATTCTGCGGAATTTTAAGCGAATATGCTACACCAGATTTTGATTTTCGCCGTAATACTCGTGACCATCGGCTGGCAGACCGTCGCCGCGCAGTCTGGCGCATTGACTGTCGCCTGGGTCGAGAATGGCAATCTCATGGTCTGGCATCAGGGCGATGATTCACCCACAAAAATCGCATCCGGGGATATACAGCGCGAGTTCATCGCCCCCGACGGACAACACATCGCTTTCACACGTAGCGCGTATCACCCCTCAGAAAGTCTTTGGGTAGTCGGACATCCCGAAAAACGACTTGTGACACCTGATATGATCGCCGGAAATATGATTGCACAGGTAGGCTGGCTCGATTCTGCAACCCTCTACTTCAATACCGCGCAGCAAACCGATGTTGGGCAGGTGTTGAGCGATGATTTCTGGCGAGTCGACCTGACAGATGAAAAAGTGGATCGCCTGTATGATCCCGGCGAAGGCGGTAATTTCACCTTCAATCCTAATGATGATGCAATCGCGTTAGTCTATTCTGGTGAGTACGAAGGTCAGCGTAGTCAAATCAGCGTGAGTAATTTGCTCGGTTTCTACCGTTACACCGTACTGAATTTCCCAGCGGTTAGTACAGGCTCAGAGTATCGTTTTTATCCATCTCTATTTTGGGAAACCGATGGCAGCGCCTTCTATGTCGCCCTCCCCGATAAAGACCTGATTTACAACGATTCTACTGGCATGACAGCATTGTGGCGGATAAGCGCATTTGGTGCACAGAAGCACTTAGGCACAGTCCAGGCCAGCTTTTTCGGTCAGCCGCAGTGGTCATTTGATGGTCAGTTTATCGTCTACATGCGCCGTGTGGGTGATGCCGCCGATAACCAATTCGAGTTACTCACCGCATCCGGCGATGGCAGTCAATCAACCGTTTACACGACTGGGGAGGCTGGAACACTGCAATTTCTCGGCTGGCTTCCCAATAGCCATCAATTTCTCTATGCTCAGGGCGAACAGGGCAGTTATTGGCTCGGCACCCCAGGCGAATCACCGCAGGCCCTCCCCGGCAAACTCTTCGCGCCGCAGTTTGTGACCGATTCGCTTTATGTCTACATTGATCTGTCCGTCAATCCTCTTGAAATTCGCTATGCCGATTTACAGCATCCGGGTGAATCCACACTCATCGCAACCATAGACACTTTTTCGCAGTTCAGCGCCGTGTTCTCGCCTTAACATGCTATTCATCCCAGAATTCAAACCCTTCCGGTAGATTGTCCATACCGGGGGCTTTCGAGTCGTCGCTCAATTTGGGCGGCGGCAGTGAACGTGCCCCAACCAGTCCACCACCGAAGCGCTGCATATTGGGCGGCAGGCTCACCAGCGAATCACGGTAAACACTGATCTGCGCCTGAATGGCGATGAGAATTGCGCCGAATCCCAGAAATGCCGCCACTGCGCTGATAATCAAACCGATCACTGGTAGCGACATCAGCACGGAGAGCAGCGCCGCACCGACCACCAGATTCACGATCATCATACGCAGTGTTGAATCGTCACGTCCGGTCAGATGTACCAAACCCCGCCCGACCACTATCACCAGCAATACGCGGCTGATAAAAATGGCCGTGAAATAAAATATGCTGACACCACCGCCCCAAACGCCCACGAACGCTACTCCCAGAAGGGCGACTACCAGATTATCCATGTGCAGCAGAATGAGAACCCCAACCGCAATAATCATGAACAGCAAAATAATCAGCACGATGGGGAAAGAGATAATGAATGCCAGCAAACCCACGCCCACACTCGGCAGGGGGCGGCTGTTGATGTGGCGGATAGGCGCTTGTAACTGGCGCGGCAGAAACAGCAGTCCGATCAGACCAATCAGCGCCAGCACCACGAATTCGCTCCCAACCTGCGAGAGATACAGATTGGTGCTTTCCTGCTCATTGATAATCTGGTTCAGGTCGGGTTGAGTCACGATCTGGGTAAAATCGGTTTTGCCCTCGATTTGCCCTTCAACAACCGCCGCCACCGGACCAGAATAATTCATATTGCCGCCCACGCTGCCCGTTTTAGTCAGATTCAGACCGGGGTTAATCAGGCTGACATCCCAATTGAACGGAACCAGCAGCGTTTGCAACTGTGAAATCCCTTTCGATTCGGGATCGCCCACCAGCGCATTCACATCCCCCGCCACACTGCCGTTAATGGTCAGCGCCGACCCCCAGAAATTCACCTCACCGCCCGTCGTGCCGTTCAGCACCAGTTGATACCCACCCGCGATCACGCCGCCCGGTATCGTCACGCCTTTGTCCAGCATCGTACTCAGACTCAGGCTGACCACATGGGCTTTTTCATTGATAAACTGCGCCGCCGGGAGAATCCGCAGCACTGGCCCGGCAAAATGCAGGTTGCCATCCAGTATCCCGGCTATATCGAGCTGTCCGGCTGCGACATACACATCACCATCGACGGTTCCAGTGATTTCCGCATCCGTCGCCAGAGCCAGGACATTGCCCTGGATGTGACCTTTAATCGTCAAGGTGCGGCACAGCGCGAAAAGATCGCCCTGAATCACTTCATCCGCCCCCACTTCGCACTGGTCACCCTGACGAATATCGCGTGCGCTGGTCGTGCCGCGCCCGCCAATGAACAAAACCAATATGAGTACAAAACCAACTGACAATCGTCGCATGTTCGACTCCTGAATGGTGTTGATTCTACGGTATAGAATCGCCATTGCCAATTTTTAGTTTATCATTCACAATGGCTCATAGGTTCTGTACGCGGGAATCAGCTATTTTGTGTCGTTCATCAAACCCGTATTTGACTGCCATTTGAGGGTATATTATGTCCAACGCGCGTCCAGCGGATGCGGCTTTGCCTCCTTCAGCCCGTCTGGTACTTCAGATCGAAGGAACCCGGCGCACCACCGTCACCTTACAAATTTCGTCCACCGAGCGAACGCTGGTAGGCCGCTCCGATGAGGACAGTGGTGGCGAAATCGGTCTGGATTTAGCGCCATTCGGTGAAAATGGTGGAGTCTCGCGCCGCCATGCCGCCTTTACCGTCGCCAGTAGAGCCATTTCGGTGCAGGACTTGGGCAGCACCAATGGCACTCGCCTGAATGGACTCGAACTGGTTCCCAATCAACCCTATCGTATCCGTGAAGGTGACGAAATTGAATTCGGACACGTTCGCGTGGTCGTCCGTTCAGCGTAATTAAAAAGAGGGAAGGCTTGCCCACCCTTCCCTTCATATCGCGCGGCTGATCACTGACCACCCCAATCATACACCCTCCACTTGCCAGAAATCCTCTCGAAAGCGATAATTCCGAAAGTGAGTTTGTTTTCATCGCCTGAAGATTGAAGGACTCTAATGTACCGTAGTTTTACGGATCGGGTATTGGGTGGTGTGTGCGGAGGGTTAGCGGCAGTCTTCCCCATCAGCGCATGGTGGTTCCGCGCCGCCTTTATCCTCCTCGCGCTCATCACTTCCGGAGCATTCGCCGCGCTCTATGTACTGCTGTGGTGGTTTGTACCGCAGGAATCCTTAGTAGGTCGCCGCCGGGGAGGCGCAGGCCGCCTTTTGGTGGTCATCATTCTGATCATCCTCACGCTGGTCGGCTGGTTATTACAGTCCAGCGGTCAGTTGAAGAGTCCCACCGGGCAGGATTTGTTCTGGCCGATTATGCTGCTGGCACTCAGCCTGGTCTTTTTCTTTAGACAGGTATTCGCATGAAAGCACCACGACGTACCAATCTCCTCTGGGGCATCATTCTGCTGGCGGTGGCGGTCATCATCATTTTACGCGCCTTCAATGTCATCCCGGAAGGCATCTACGATATTATTTCCCGTTCCTGGCCTGTGCTGCTGGTCATCGGCGGATTATCCATTTTCCTGCGGGATCGCATCCGCCTCGGCAGTTTAATCGCGCTGGTCGCCGGGGTTGCTCTGATCGGCGCTGCGACAGCCGTTTCATTTTCATCCCGCGCCACACAGGTACGCAGCGATTATCAGGAAACCATCGCTCAACCCGTCGCGGATAACATCAACCTCCTGCGTATTCAGGTCGTCACGCTCTCGACAGAAGTGGAAATCGTCCGTTCGCTGGACACAGGAGCAATTTCCGGGCAGTTCACGGGCAGCACCGAAAGCCTCGTCACCAGCGAGTATGTTGATGCGGGCGATGGAACCGCCAGCCTGACCATCACCGAATCCCATCCCAACCAGTTCCCCATGCTGGATGCCATCGGGCGCGGCACATTCCGCCTCGAACTCCCAGCAGGTATTCCATTGGATGTCAGCTTCAAGGGGCAGGAAGGCACCGTCAGCCTGAATATGAGCGGCCTTTCGCTGGAACGCCTGAACATGGATTTAGTGAAGGGCGACGCGGTTGTGACCATACCGGAATATAAGCCGCTTGGTTCGCCGCCGGATGCCTTACTCGGTGGATTAGTCGCGCGTGATGGCAGCCTGACGCTGATTATCCCGCCGACGGTTGCCGCCCATCTCGAATTGACCGGAGCCAGTGTCGATCCGATTTTCGACCCAACGGTTTACAACCTGCTGGCGAGTCCCTCCCGCGCGCTCGAATCGCGTAATTTCGACTTTGCCGAGATCAAAATTCGCTACGGTGTCACCGTCCCACGCGGACAAATCACCGTGACCGAGTCCGCCTCATAGCGCATGGGCACGATCCCGCTCATTCTGCTGCATGGAGCCTTAGGCACAGGGGCACAGTTCGATTCGCTGCTGTCCCTGCTCAACGACTTTGACCTGCATACACTCGACTTTGACGGACACGGGCGAAACGCATCCAGCGCCGCGCCCTTTACCGTCGCCCATTTTGCCGAAAACGTCCTTCAGTTGATGGATGCAAAAGGCATCTCACAGGCGAATTTCTTCGGCTACAGTATGGGCGGTTATGTCGCCCTGTATCTCGCGCTGAGACATCCTGAGCGGGTCAGCAGCCTTTTCACGCTGGCGACTAAACTCGCTTGGAATCCCGAATTCGCCGCCAAAGAAATCGGCTTTCTGGATGCCGATAAAATCCTGGCGAAAGTCCCGCGCTTTGCCGAAGCCTTGCAAGTGCAGCATGGCGACCATTGGCGCGATGTGCTGGATAAAACCAAAACATTCATGCTCGGATTGGGCGAAAATCCACTTATCCAACCTGCCGATTTCACCAACATTCAGCACCGCACTCGCATCACCCTCGGCGATAGAGACGCTACCGTCACCATCGAAGAATCCCTCGCCGCTTATCGCACCCTGCCCAACGCCGAATTTCAGATTTTCCCGAATACACCGCACCCGATTGACCGTATTTCGCCTGTAACCTTAGCTGCCGCCATCCACGACTTCTTCCAATAAAAATGGGATAGGCTTTCATCGAGCCTATCCCCTAATACGTAGGATGTTCTTTATAGAGGAGCGTATCATGGTGGAGTCCAATCCGTTTGCCACACTGCAACAAATCATGAGCAGCTATATCGTCGCCCGCTGTCTGCATGTTGTTGCTGATCTTGGAGTTGCCGATGCACTGGATGAAACCCCGCTGACGGCTGTCGAGCTAGCTGTGCCAGTTAATGCGAATCCCGATGCGCTTCATCGCGTGATGTCGCTGCTTTCCGCATACGGCGTATTTGAGGTCAAAGACGATAAGTTCCAGCATTCACCCGCGTCACGCTTGCTGAAAAGTAACCATCCCAATTCGATGCGGGTATTGGTGCGGAATTTTGGTTCGTCTCTTCAATGGACGAATTATCAGATGTTAGAGTATTCCGTCAAAACTGGCCTTCCGGCAAGCGACAAAGCTTTTCCGGGTGGGATTTGGGCGTACTTTGCCCAGAACCCGGAGGCGGGCAGCATTTTCAACGCAGCGATGGCGGCTAAAGCACGTAACCAGGTTGCCGCAGTCATGGCTGTCTACGACTTCTCAGGCTGTAGGGTGATTGGGGATATTGGCGGTGGGCTGGGTCATCTCTTGCGTGCCATTCTCGATTCCGCACCGGGTACAAAAGGGGTGTTATTCGATTTACCGCATGTCATCGATCAGGTCAGGGAATTGGCTTCGGAACGCCTGACTCTCCAGGCTGGCAATTTCTTTACAGATGCGCTGCCCACCTGTGATGCCTATCTGCTGATGGAAATCATCCACGATTGGACAGACGAACAAGCCCTCGCCATTCTGAAAGCCATTCGGCAGGCAGCGCCTTCCCACGCCAAACTACTTTTGATTGAACTAATGCTTTCCGATGATCCCGCCCCGGATTGGTCTAAAGTGCTGGACGTTCATATGATGACGATGAATGGAGGACGGCAGCGCACCCGACAGCAGTACATCGCGCTGTTCGAGAGCGCCGGGTTTTCCTTCCAGCGCGAGATTGCCACAGCCGCAGGTATCGCGATTCTTGAGGCAGTTTCCGTATAACAACGGCGGATGAATCACAATCAGGCTTTTAACAAAAATGGGGTAGATTCGATGAGAATCCACCCCATTTATTTCTGTATCGCTGTTTTGAGGATTAGTCTCCGGCCGCTGGCTGCGCTTCCACATCCAACGGCTGAAGCTGGCTTTCACGTTCACCCAACCACTTGATGGTCGAGAGCGCCGCTTTACAGCCATCACCCGCCGCCGTGATCGCCTGACGGAACACGCTGTCGTGAATTTCACCCGCCGCGAAAACGCCATCCACATTCGTCCGCATCAGGTCATCGATGATGGCATAGCCCTCGTCATTGAGCGCCAACTGCTTGCCGAAAATCTTGCTGTTCGGGTCGTAGCCGATGAAGATGAACACGCCGTCGGTGGGCTTGTCGTAGGTTTCGCCCGTCTTCAGGTTTTTCAACGTGATCGATTTCACCACGCCGTTTTCCTCACCATTCACCTTTTCCGCTACCGTGTCGTAGATGAAGCTGATCTTCGGATTAGCGAAAGCGCGTGTTTGCAGCGCCACGCTCGCCCGGAGACTATCGCGTCGGTGAATGATGGTGACATTCTTGCCGAACTTCGTCAGGAACAGCGCTTCCTGCAAAGCCGAGTCGCCGCCGCCCACAACCGTGATGTCCTTGTTGCGGAAGAAGAAGCCATCGCAGGTCGCGCAGTAGCTCACACCATGTCCGACAAATTCGCGTTCGCCGGGGATGCCCAGTTCACGCGGATTCGCGCCGATGGTCACAATCACCGCGTCTGCCAGAAATTCCTGCGTATCAGTCTTGA
>JBGAGR010000308.1:0-8891 GCA_044226645.1 Aggregatilineales bacterium | reverse complement strand
TGTGGCCTTTGACGAATGACGCTTATACGGATGTAACTGACTAGGAGATTGTGCAGGATTTCTTAATCCACGCCGTATGACTCCTCTGGTAGAATGCGCTGGCATCATAACAGAGGAGCAATGCACTACAGAATGGAACTTTATATCATCCGGCACGGGCAATCCGCCAATAATGTGAGTATGCTGCGGAATCCGCGTGACCGGGGACATTATGATCCACCCCTGACCGAACTGGGGGGGCAGCAGGCACGTGCTGTCGCTCATTATCTTGCCACTCACACCAATATCGATTATTGGGTTGAGCAGCCGCCGGAAACGCGCGAGGTTCTGCAAGGGTTTGGTATCACCCGATTGTATTGCAGCCCGATGCGCCGCGCTCTGGAGACCTGCGAGCCGATCAGTGAAGCATTGGAGATGAATCCAGAAGTCTGGCTGGATATTCACGAACACGGCGGACAGTATCTTGAGCAGGATGATGGGACAATTGTTGGTTATCCGGGCATGACACGCGGCGAAATTCTGAAGCGTTTTCCCAATTATGTCGTTCCACCCAATATCACGGATAACGGCTGGTGGAATCCGGCAGATAAGAACGAAGATCAGGAACACTGTATGGCACGAGCAATTCGAGTCGCGGGAACACTGCGGTTACAGGGCGGGAGTGCTCAACGAATCGCGCTGGTGACGCACGGGACTTTTGCAGACCGCTTGATTAAAGCGATTTTCAATATGCTGCCGAGTACCGAATTCGGATTTACGCACTATAACACGGCTATTACACGCATTGATTTCCGCGTTGATGCCAAAATCGTGATGCGTTACCAGAATCGTGTCGAGCATCTCACAGCGGAACTCATGTCATGATGTCCCACTCGGTCTGAACTTTTTATGACAGATGTAATCGAAGTCTCATCTAATCCTCACGTAGATTTTGGTAGATTCTCGATTTTTTGAGAGGGTCGCGATAAAATTCGCGCTCACTTGTTTTCAGGCGATATGGGGGTGAATCCACGCCCCTGCGAAATGGTTATTCTCATGCAAAACCTATCACTTCCCTTTGTCCTTTCGATCATCAGTACACTGGTGTCCGGTGTATTTACGGTTGTCGTGATGCGGCGCTGGTGGGCAAAACACCGCCCGTACTTACTGGCGTGGGGCATCGGTCTGCTGTTGTATTGTATCGGTACCTTGAGTCAGGTTATTCTGTCACTGACATGGAGTCCGTTGTTTTTCGGCCTATGGTACTGGTGCGGCGCGTTGATGGTGGCGGCCTGGTTGGGACAAGGGACGGTCTATCTGCTGGTACGACGTGGCAATATCGCACGGAATATCCAGATGGCGCTCATTCTGGTAGGGATTATGACACTGCCCTGGACATTGTTTCTGACCAAATTCAATGCAGATGCCTGGTATCCGGGCGCGGACATGACGCAGATTTATAAAGATGAAGTTGCGCCGGATGGAACGGTTATTCGCGAAGGTATTATGGCAGGTAGTTCAAAAGGCACTGTCCGTTTCTTTTCCCCGATTATGAATGTATGGGGGACACTGGCGCTGGTGGGCGGCGCGATTTACTCATCGTGGATTTTCCGGCGTAAGCAGATTATGCGGAACCGGGTTGTTGGTAACTGGCTCATCGCGCTCGGTGGTTTGCTGCCAGCGCTGGGTGGTGCGCTTATACGACTGGGTGATCCGTCTTTCAAGTATATAGGGGAGATGCTGGGCGCGATTCTCATCTTCGCGGGATTCTGGATTGCCACCAATATCCCGGAAGAAGAAGCAGACAGACCTGTACGCAGGACACAACAGGCGCACTCATGACTCAATTTATTCCGCTGCTGCATGATATTCACTATTGGGTCAGCCGTGTTGGACTGCTGATCGCAGTGGTGATGTTCGCTATTGGTTTTTTCATTGGTATTCTGCGGCATCGTGATGTCACACCGTTTTATCGCCGCGCGACTTATATTGTTGCGGGGATAATGGTGTTCCAATCCGCCATTGGGCTGCTGATGTACGCGATGGCGCTGCGACCTTATGAGGATGTCCATCTGATTTACGGGATGGGGGCAATATTGGCGCTGCCATTCTTCATTTTTGTAGAAGTGACAGCCAAAAAACGCCCGGCGATGGGCAGCTATATCTGGGGGTTCGCTGTCCTGGCGGGCATTCTGGTTCGTGGAATTATGACGGGCGCGCCGTAACTTTAGAAATCGAGATCGTCCAGACTGAGTGGGCCGGTACGCTTCTTGACTTTAACCACTTTATACATGACCGTAAAATCGGGATAGCCCTTGGTTTTACGCGGTTCAAGCGGTTCGCAGAAGAAGTAATCCTTCACGCAGTCGAAGGTTCCTTGACTGATAAGGATTTCGCCTGCGAGTGCATTTTCCTGTAGCAGCTTGGCTAAGTCGGTGGCATCGCCCAGCGCGGTAAATTCCTTGCGGTCAGAGCTGCCGACATTGCCGAGCACTGCTGTGCCTGTGTGAATGCCAATCCCGTAGAACAAGCGCTGATCTTCGGGCAAACGGCTGTGAACTTCGTAGGCCAGGTCAGCCATCATGGTCATGGCAGCACGTACCGCGCGTACAGAGTGATTTTCCTGCCGATTAAAGGGCGTGTTGAACAAGCCTGTTACAGCATCGCCCATGTACTTATCCACAATGCCATCCTGCAACTTAATGGCATGGCTGGACATGGTAAGGTACTGGTTGATGACTTTCATCAACTCTTCTGGTTCCAGGCGCTCACTGAAGGTGGTGAAGCCGCGCACATCCGAATGCAGGACGCTGATGACACTTTCCTGACCGCCGACAATGTCCAAGACATCGACATCGCGGATGTCATCCAGACCGAGTTTCATGTATTGGCTGACCATACCAAGCTGTTCTTCGCGCTGGCGGATTTCGGTCAGATCATCGACCAGAATAACCACACCCTGATTGACATTCTGATCGTCCAGCAGGGGACTCATGACCAGATTCCAGCAGCGTTTGCCCATTCCCGGCAATTCCGGTGTGACTTCGATAATTTCCTGGCTGCCTGCCTCGCGCACATGGGCGAGACTTTCATGGAAAATATCATTTAAAGCAGGCAGCACTTCATCCAGTGATCGATTGACCACGTTGTTCTTATCAAGTCCAGTAATCTGCGCGGCAGCGGGATTCCAATCCGTAATGAAATTGTCCCGGTTGAGGGTGATTACGCCGCTGATAATTGAATCGAAGATATTGGTCATCAGGTCGCGCGCTTCGGACATTTCAGCGATCTGATGCCGCAGACTTTCGAAGAGGCGGGCGTTTTCGATAGCCACAGCCGCTTGATTGGAAAAGGCTTTTAGCAAATTTAAGTCGTGCTGTTTGAACAGACCCGCCATAATGCGGTTATCGCAGTAAACGACACCAATAACTTCATTGCGGACTTTGAGCGGAACGGCAAGAATGCTGCGCAGTTGGAAGCCGACGATGCTCTGATGTCCCTGATAGCGGTCATCCTTGCTGGCGTTTTCGGTCAGGACGGCTTCGCCTGTGCTGGCGACTTCGTTGACGATGGTTTTGCTGACTACCAATTCGCCCTTATCCATCTGTTCTTGGTCGATACCGCGCCGCACAGGATAATCCATTTCACCCGTTGTCGTATTGAACAGCGCAATGTAGCCCCGCTCTGCTCCGGTGATCTGGATGACGGTATCCATAACCTGATTCAAAACTTCAGTTGGTTCCAGCGAGGAGTTAATGAGCGAGGTGGTATGTGCCAGCGCACGAAGCTGCTTCAACTCCGTTAGCGCGCCGCCCATTGAATTGTTCAGTTTAGTAAGCTGGCTTTGAAGCTGTTTCAGGCTGTCTAAAGAACCACTGGGTAAGTTCATGCCGCGCTGGCGCAATATCTCGCGTTGAGAACGCAGCAGTTCCATCAGATCATTGGTGCGTTGAATCAACTGCCGAATTTGTTCCTGGGCTGTTACCTGATGCTGGGTCTGAAGTTTGGCGGTGTCTTCGACTGAACCGTCAGAATTGTTGAACATTACGACTGGAATACCTCATATCTACCTGTTGCTTGTTTGCGACCTTTAACGGTAATGGGTTCCCGTTCTTCAAATTTCATCTGGGTGGGCAGGCCACCCGGAAGGTGTCTCAGGTAATCGAGCGTCGAATCGCTGATGATGATTTCGCCTAATCCGGCGTTTTCCAGCAGACGATGTGACAGATTGATGGTGTCGCCCAATGCTGTAAAGTCGCGACGGTCATGGCTGCCAACATTGCCGGTGGTTGCCCAACCGCTGTGAATGCCAACCCGGTAGAAATGCGGATTAGGCTGAATCTTCTGGGCTTTATAAAGTTTCTGAAAGCCCTCGCGCATGAGCAGTGCCGCTTCGACGGCGCGGATGGCATGATCCTGCGGCTGTTCGTTGAGACGAGTATTGAATAAGGCCATGACTTCTGTGCCCATGTACTTGTCAATAACACCGCTCACACGGTTGATACAATCAGTGGCTACGGAGAGGTATTCATTAAGGAGCGCCATGACTTCCTGCGGACGGATTCCGGGAGGGAAGGTACTAAAGCCACGAACATCGACAAACATGCAAGTCATTTCACGCCGTTCACCGCCCATATCGAGTCCGGCGATACGCTCGATGTTATCGACCAGTGTGGGCGGCAGATAGCGCCGTAATATATCGAATTGTTCTTCGCGCTCGCGTTGTGAAGTGAGGTCGTCCACGACGACTGCCATACCCTGTGTCGCTTTACGGGTATCTTTTAACGGACTTACCCGCAAATTCAATATTTTACGCTTGCTGCTAGGCGTTTCCAACTCGGTATCAAAGGCCTGACTACGACTGCGTTCGCGCACAATCTGGATGTACTGGCGACTGTCCTCCGGCAGGATGGTCGAAAGCGGCTGTCCTAAGGCGGCCTCGGGATTGCGCTCCAGAATATCCCGCGCGGCGGGGTTATAGGTGCGAATCATCTCGCTGCCGTCGGTGGTGATGATACCGCTGGCAATCGAGTCAAAGACGTTGGTCATCAATTCCTTGAGTTCGATGATTTCCGCCAGATAAGCCTGAATTTCGCGGAACAACTGAGCATTGGCGACAGCAACCGCGACCTGATTGGCAAAGGCTTCTACCACACCCAGTTCACGTTCGGTGAAGACACCCGCTTTAAGGCGATTATCAACATACAATGCCCCAGTAACCTGATCTTTGTAAGTTAAGGGGACGCAAAGTACCGAACGCAGGACCATGTGGGCGACGCTTTTATTATCCTGCATTCGCGGGTCTTTATAAGCGTTTTCGGTAAGGAGGGGTTTGCCGCTGCTCACCACCTCATTGAGGATGGTATGACTGCCCTGAAATGTTCCGCGAGTTCCTTTATCGGATTCGGGTTCACGTGAAACGCGCAAATCCAATTCTCCGGTTTCCGGGTCGCGCAGCATGAGATAACCGCGTTCGGCATGAGTCAGCTTAATTAACTCATCCATGGCGTGAGTCAGAACTTCATCGATATCCAATGACGAGTTAATCATGGCGGAAGTGTCTGCCAGCGCACGAAGTTGTGAGAGTTCGGTTTCCTCGTCGGTGAGCTGGCGTTCCAGATTTTTCAGGTCATGGTCGATATGTTCCAGATTTTGTAATGCGCCGGGTGGCAGATTCATGCCGCGTGTACGTAAAATTTCCTGCTGGCTTTGCAGCGCTGCTGACACTTCGTTAATGTGACTACGCAGGCGTTGGATTTCAGTGAGTGGAACGGTTGGTTGAGAGTCGAACATGAAGCTCATAACCCCGGAAACTCATTCAAGATTTAAGTATTTATTATACACGGGTTCAGATAGTGCAACCTACCCCGCATACTGCCTCACGTGGGAATTTTCTAACTTGTTGGTGAGAATGTGTAAAAAATTTAGAAAGAATCAAACAAAACGATTGCGTTTGTGTTTGAAAACAGTTTGAAATGAGCTAAGGGAAAATCATTTACAGACTGGTTACACAATGTTAACACCTTGTGCCGATTTCCCGTCTTATAATCACTCTAGTTACACATAAACAAGGTGGGGTATCGATATGAAAACGCGCATTATGTTCTTGTTGGGACTGCTGATATTTGCGCTGGCAGGCTGCAACCGGGGTGAGGTCGTGGATGTGCAGCGGGACGGAAATGGCGGTGCAGATGTGACCTTCCGTCTGACTGAAGGCGACATCAGTGCTGCTATCAGTGAAGCGCTATCGGCCGGATCAAATCCACTGCTGCGCAACCCGCAGATCGATTTGCAACCGGGACAGATTGTCGTGAGCGGTGAGCATGACCGCCGCGATGGCAAAGGTAGTGTGAGCGGCACAATTACAATTACCCTGAGTATTCAAAATGGGACACTGCTGGCGCAGGTATCGCAGGCCAACATCGAAGGATGGGATGCTTCCGACACGCGCATCGCGGAATTCAATCAGCGGTTAGCGGACAATTTCTCTCGTCGCGCGAACCGGGATAATAAGCAAATCAATTTCACATCGGTGACAATCACCAATGATGCGGTTGAAGTGGTGTTTAATATCAAACGCGGCTGATATTTGACAAGCAATCACTTTCCCTTGCCCTGACAATTCTACGCGAGTGTCAGGGTATTTTTGTTTACATTTTTGGTCATAGTTGGAACTATATCCAATACGTCCATACAGGAAAGATTAGACTGTGCTTTAAAACGTCAATCAGAGGGGGAGAGCGGTTATGGGTAAAGACTATCTCAATATGCCGATCAATATGGTACGGCGTAGTGACCGGGCTGTTGAGGATGAAGACTGGATTCGCGAATTTCTGCACCGTGCGCCGATGGGGACGCTGGCGACGGTTTATAATGGACAGCCATTTATCAACAGCAATTTATTCGTTTATGACGAAGCCAAAAACACCATTTATATGCATACCGCGCGGCTGGGGCGCACCCGCTCAAATGTGGAGCAGGAAGAAAAAGTTTGCTTCAGCATCAGCGAAATGGGACGGCTGCTCCCGGCAGACGAAGCGTTGGAATTCAGTGTGGAATATGGCGGCGTAGTCGTTTTCGGACGGGCGAGTCTCGTGAGCGATGTGGCAGAGGCTAAGATTGCCCTGCAAATGCTGCTGGATAAGTATGCGCCGCATCTGAAACCGGATGTGCATTATCGGCCTACGACGGATGCTGAACTGGCGCGCACGGCGGTCTACCGAATCATGATTGAAAGCTGGAGTGGAAAACGCAAGCAGGTTGCAGCCGATTTTCCCGGCGCGTTTTTCTACGGGCAGTTACCAGAAAGCGGCAGTCCTTGAACGCACAGGTTAAAGAGTTTACGCGACGCTCGGAATTTTGGGCGGGCGCGCGGTCTACTATTCCATTGGAGATTGGTGGGATTCCATTTGGGATCATTTTCGGCGCTTCTGCCATCAACAGCGGCATATCTCCGCTGGGTGTGATGGGGATGTCACTGTTTGTGTTCGCGGGGTCGGCGCAGTTTATTGCCGCGCAGTTGGTGGCGCAGGGTGTTGGGGTTGGGATCATTATCCTGACGACATTCGTCATCAATTTGCGTCATGCACTTTACAGCACGACCTTAGCGCCACATGTCAAACATCTCTCACAGCGCTGGCTCCTGCCGCTGGGCTTCTGGCTAACGGATGAAACCTTTGTGATTGCTATTGGGCGTTACGGTCAGGCCGATAATTCGCCGTATAAGCACTGGTTTTATCTGGGTTCAGCCGTGTCCATGTATGTGATGTGGCAAATCTGTACGTTAATCGGCGTGGTTGCCGGACAAAATATCCCTAATATGGCTAATTTGGGCTTGGATTTCGCGCTGATTGTGACCTTTATCGGGATGCTGATTCCGCTCATCAAGAATCGTCCACTGCTGCTTTCGGCTGTGGTTGGCGGTGTCAGCGCCGTACTGTTGAATGGATTGCCGAACAAATTGGGGCTGATGGCGGCAGCGCTACTCGGCGTAGCAGCAGGAGTTATCGCCGAGATGATGATACCAGAAACCCCTGCCCAGCCGGATGAAGTGCTGTCCACATCGCCCGTACAGGAGGGCAATACCCTTGAATAACGAACTGCTGATGATTGTCGGTATGACGCTGGTCACGTTCATACCCCGTTATGGTGTATTGGCACTGTTGGGGAAGGTGGAACTGCCCAAGCCGATTTTCAATGCGTTGAAATTTGTCCCTCCGGCGGTGCTGGCGGCGATTATTCTGCCTGAGATGCTGCTGAAGGACGATCAGTTGTATATCACGCCGCAGAACAGCTTTTTAGTAGCGGGCATTGTGGCGGGAATCGTCGCCTGGCGGACGCGCAATTTGCTGCTGACGATTGTGATTGGAATGCTGGCTCTGTGGGGATGGCGGTTGTTGGTGGGCGGGTAGCCATGTTTGAAGCACGATCCCCGGGTGAGGCACTGGCACGTCAACTGGAAAAAACGCAGACACAAGCGCTGGCGCGTTTAACCGATGTTGATCCGCTGCTGGTGGTTTATGCGGATGAGGGTTGGCGTGTGCAGGACATCATCGCACATCTAACAGTCTGGGAGGAGGAGGTTGCTCGTTCCTTACAGGCGTATCAGTATGGAAGCAGTTATCGTATACCCGATTTTGAACTAGAGGCCTATAACCGGGCGAATTATGAACAGCGCAGGGTTTTACCCTCCCGACAGGTATTTGCAGATTGGTTGACTATCCGGGGACAACTGCGCTGGTTAGTGACCATTCTGCCAACGGAAAAGCTGGGTGGGCAGATGACATATCCCTCGGGCAGGCGGGGCGGATGCGAAGCGCTTGTTCTGGAAGTGATGAGCCATCAGGCAGAGCATATTGACGATATTCTGAACGCGGTGAAGAAGGGTGATAAGACAGCCGATGAGCCAAGTG
>JBGAGR010000307.1:0-11956 GCA_044226645.1 Aggregatilineales bacterium | reverse complement strand
TGTTGGCGGGTGGATTTTTCCTGCTGATCGCGCTGTTCATTCTTTCTAACGCTTATCAAAATCTGCGCGATGCACTCGGTGGACAGGTGGAGGTTGCATCCGGCAAAGGTCGCAAATTCCTCAAGCACAATACCCACAGCCGGGGACGCAACACGGTGTTTTATTTCTATGAAGTGGGGACGATGCGTTTTGGCGTATCGCTTCCCGCCTACAACGCCCTGGTTGAAGGGGTTGTCTATCACGCTTACTACGCACCTCACACTAAACGCCTGCTGAACATCGAACCCGGCGCATAAGGCTTCACCCCCTATTTATTGGGTGTATCTCGTTTTTCAAAATCATATCAGAATAAAACCAGTGTTTATAAATCATGGGGGTCATGATGACAGCACAAATTCCGGATTGTGTCTGGTATCGGGATGATGACTATCGGATCATCGGAATCAAAGGTGAACGACTGCTCACGCCGCTGGATTTCGGTATAACCCCTGTGATGATGTCTACCGCCTGCTATCGCGGCTATCAGGCTTTTTACACCTGCATCGACCAACAACTGCTGCTGACCGCCCTGACGGTACGCACGAAGGACAACCACTATTTACCGATTCATGGCGTGAAGGCTGAAATCGGCGGGACATTTAACGCAGGGCAGTACAGCGGACTGCGCGAGCCAGTTCCCTACAGCGGTGCGCTGCTGCTGGGCAAGGATTTCATCCAATCGATGTACGTGCATATGGGTTTTCAGAAACCGATTTCTTATGCTACGGTGATCCAATTGGTGCTGGATAACGGGAAAATTGTGGCGGAAACTGATTTTTCGGAGAAAATCGCCCAACTGCGAGAAGCCAGGGGGAATTCCACCAATGGATCGCGCCCTGTCGTCAGGCCGGAGGACATCAACAAGTGGGTGGAGTGGATGTTCTCGCTGGATTACGATCTCGATTTGTAGAGGGTGGTTTTCCACGTATGCCCATAACTGCTACGGCCCGTAGCCCATGCGGTTGAGCAGTTTAATCATCGCCAGTTCGTATTCTTCGGCGCTTTCTTCCTTCAAGCGGATGGCGTTGCGCGTCGCTAATGCAGCCGGATAATCCGCGCCAGGGCTAAAACCATTGTGCCAGAAGGGGATGATAACCTGATTCGGCGTATTCAGTGCCCACTCGATTTCCTCGCGCACATAAGTCGATTCGAGCGTACCGGGAGCCAGCAGCGCGATAAAATAGCGGCTCTGGCGCACTGTTTTTTCCAGCAGCGCTTTCCATTCCGCGCCGGGGTCAATGACCATATCCACGAACGGATTGGGAACACCTACCGCTTTCAGGCGTGCGACTACCAGCAAGGCCAGCGCACTGCTCTGGTTGCGGCGATAGGAAATAAACACACTGGGTGGCGCAGTCGGCTTTTCCAGCAGGGCGAAATAGCCGAAGGAAGTCAGCACATCGGCGGAGGGCTGCTCGTCCTTCCACTTGCTTTCCAGAAAATCCGAAATCGCCGCAGTATTGCCTTCGGTGTTAATCCACCACAATTCATTTGGCCCCGCGTAGGAAAGCGAAACGCGCGAACTCCATTTTCCGTTGACTGCCCCATAGGCCAGATCACGCGCCAGTGCATGAATCCGTTCGAGCGGGTCTGTCGGAGGGGTCAGTTCCAGTGGGTTATCCATGCATCACATCGCTTTCTGCCAGCAGCAGCGCCAGCACACTCGCCATATCATTCATCTCACCCGCCCGCGCCATGCGGATCACTTCCGCCGCCGGGAAATGATGAACCGTCATCACTTCCGCCGCTTCATGGGCTGTCTCACTGAGGGTTACGCCGCGCGCCAGAAACAGATTGGCGTGTTCCGTACCGATTCCGTCCATCGTGCTCAACCGCATCAGCAAGCGCCAATCAGCCGCTGTTCCGCCAGCTTCCTCGCGCAGTTCACGCTGCGCCGCCTCCAATGGACTCTCGCCAGTCGCAATCGCGCCCGATGGCAGTTCCCAGACCCATTCTTGCAGCGGATAGCGGTAATTGTGAATCAGCACGATTTCGCCAGCGCTGGTCAGCGGGATAATCCATACTGCGTCGGGATGTTCGACAACATTGTAGACACCCTCACTGCCGTCCGGCAAAAGGATGCGATCCTGCCGCACACCATACCAGGGACAATCCCAGGCACGCCGCGATTCAATAGGGGTGATGGGGTGCTCGTTGTTGGTCATGCAAATCAGTGTAGCTGATGCGGATTTTTGCGGCAAGCGGAGCAACGGAGGACGTTTCTCCCACTTTGGTTATGCATCAACCGAGGTTTGGTAATTTGCTTTTCCCACTGCTCACATCCCGGTATCTGCGAGCCATCCGAATGATCTTTTCGCTCACAGAGAGGATTTGAGAAAACCTCTCTGTCGAGTAGTGAGCGGTTATTTCATGGTGAAGCGAAGCGCGTTCGCAATCTTCCCTAGCCCCATTTGATTTCGAAAGTCGCGCAGATGTCATTGCCGGGATACCCCTCGACGGGAATAACACTGAAGGACTCGGTTTCCTTCTTCAGCAGACGGCAGGCTTCCCACAACGATCCAAAAATCGATTCGTTGGGCGCTGGCATATTGCTTTTCACCTGATAGCGTTGATGATCCAGTTTGGTAGCGATGAAGCCAAAATTTGAGGGGACATTGCGGATGAAACTTCTGGTCGCGATGCTGTTTAACCCCTGAGTGATGTAATCCTCCAGCGTTTTATAGGTGACCAGCGACAACAAATTCGCCATCGTTGCCTTACCGATGGCAACCAAAGCAGTTGAGCCATTCGGGCCTTTATAAATTTCCTTGTCGATGTCGTAGTAAAGTTGAAGCGGATACCATTCCCCATCACTGATCTTTTCCGGGTCAATGTTATAACGCCCTAAAACGGGGGCAACGATGTCGCGTTCAAGGTTATGGAAATATCCCTTGACCACTTTGCCCATGATTTCTGATCCTTCAGGTGCTCGGAAGGGTACCGCTGCGTATGGGGAATCTGTTTGCATTTATCTTCCTTGTTTCACACAATGATTTTCGACCACGTTTGCTGAATCGGGTATGACGTGGTTTAGACAAAACACATCCAAACATTGTAATGTATAACAAGAAAGAAATTTAATAAAGATTTGTGCTTTTCCCCAACCCGAATCACGCCATCTGGATTGGCTGCGCTGCTATAGGAAGGCAGATCACATCACATACTGGATAAACTGCGCCGCAAGGCTTCAAGGCGTGCGATGACATTATCGATGTCCTGAGGCGGCTGGGGCGACGACTGGAGTCGGCGCAGTTCACCCAGCGCTGAGTCCAGCGGCCCGGCGGTCTTCAACTGCTGTGAAATCACGTTAAGGTCTTCCCTCACTGAACGGGAATCGCCCAGCGCAAGTTCTGCGGTCATGCGATCAAAGCGCGCCCAATAATCGGACGGGGTATGTTTCAGCGCATCATTCGCCCGTGAGAGCACATCTTCAAAATACACACGCGCCTGATCGAGATCACCCTGCATATAATACAGGATCGCCAGATTGACGATGGGATACGACTTCTGCGGGGTGATTTTGCGAGCCTCTTCATAATACTGTATCGCCTGGGCGACCTGTCCCTCGCGTTTGTACAAGGCTCCCAGACCAGCCTGCACGGGTTCCCCATGAATATCGAGCGCGGTTGGGTCGATTTGCAAGGCCTGCAAAAGCGATGTTTTAGCCTGCGAATACAACAACTCGCGCTGCCGGGGGTCGGTGGCCTGATCGCCCTGTAAGCGATACGCCAGCCCTAAAGCGGCCTCCGCCGGAGCATAGTCGAAATCCGGGCCAATGGCCTTCTTGAGCATAGTCGAAATCCGGGCCAATGGCCTTCTTGAGATGGTCGATGCCGCGCTCAAGCTGCTTATCCTGAATATAGAGTTCCCCCAGAAAATAATTCGTCGCCCGATTTTCAGGATCAAGGTCGAAGGCTTTCTGGTAGCACTGGATAGCGCTCTTGATATTGTGGCGTTCCAGTTGTTGTTCACCCAACTGCATCATCGCCAGACCCAGGATGGCTCTATCGGCTCCCTCACTGGCTGCCGCCTGAACATTTTGACCGACGATAATAATGGGCAGCAGCACCAATTGTAAGAAGGTCTGTGCGATCCAGGACACCATCACTAACGAGTTTTGCGCAGCGATGGCTGAAGGGAGCGAGATCAGGGCAAGCAGGGCGAACAGATAAGCGCACCACATCGAGCCGACGGATTTAGTAATGAGGACAGCCAGGCGCATGTTGAAACGAGCGATACGGCTGCTGCCTTGCGCGGCTTTGCGAACCGGGTGCGGCAATCCCATGTTAGGCATCTGGTTTTTGGCGTTGTCGATTGTGGATTTGGTTGTCATAGCGCCTTGCACTCCCTGTTTGAACTGAACCTATGATGTGGCGATAGTGTAACCTGTGACCGTCCACATAGCCCAAAATCACTCACCCGCTGCCGAGTTCGCTGCTACAGTGGGGCTATTTCTAAAACTCCACCACCAGCGCGGAAATATCATCGGGAGCGCGGCGTTTGTTGTTCGTGTCCTGTGAACGTTTCAGCGACACATCCACCAGCCCTAAGGCCGTATCGCCCTCTTTGCCTAATTCGGCGATAATTTCCTCGTCGTTGATGTTCTTATACACCCCATCTGAACACAGGAGCAGCGTATCGCCAGCGGCGACCTCAATGCGCGAAATCTGCGGTCTGGGGCAGTTCGCTTCGATGCCCAGCGCCCGCAGCACAATATTTGCCGGAGGAATACCCAGCGCACTATTGCCCACCAGAAACCAGCGCCACGCCAGATACAATTCAAAAGGCTGTTCATTGATCGTGATGGTGCCTTCAGCCTGCGGCGGATTCACGCCGTCATAGCGATTCAGTACATCGGTGATGCGTGCGCCGTCTTCTTCGCTCAAAACGCCCTGTTCCATGAGGAAGGCGATGTTATCCTCGTCATAGCAAAGCTGGATTAATTCGCCATCGGTGAACAGATAACCGCGTGTATCACCTACCTGCATCGCCAGCAGTCTTTTGCCATTTTCGCAAACCACCACAACAGTCAGCACCGCGCCAACCCGTTCATGAATTTGAAATTCTTCCTTGTGGTTCACTTCCTCGAATAATCCCAGATTGGCTTTTTCCAGTGCCTTTACAACCGTCTGTTCAAGCTCACTGCCGGGAGAAGCATCCACATCAATAGGTAAATCGGCTAAGGATTCCGCCAGAGAGTGGCGCAAATATTCGGCGGCTTCACGTCCGGTAATCACTTCGCCATCGGACAGCGTATGCTGGTGTCCGCCCATGCCATCAATGACGACAAAAACGGGTGCGTGACCTTCACTTTCCAGCGCCAGCAGAGAATCTTCACAGCGTTCAGGGTGTTCGATGGAGGCTTGTTTGTATTGGTAGAGAATCATCAGTTGCTTTTCTTAACATGCGACAGTAAACGGATAAAGACATTTGGGTGATAAACACCGCCGCCGCGCAGACGATCCAGTTCATCGCTGGATAAATAGGGCGCGGGTTCGCCGCCGATGTCGGTAGGCAGTACCACCGGGGGCGGAATTCGTGTATCGGGTGGCAGCGTCACGGCAGGCGGTGGCTGCTGCTCAATCGGACTGGTCAGGCGTGTAAAACGGAAACGGTTGCCGCACTGGGTACAAACCTTCGCGCCGGAACGCCGCACCGCGCCACACTGCGGACACCATTTCTGCCGCCCGCCTGTAATCTTCGCTTTGATGGGATGTGCGCCCGAAAAGGCTTTGCCGCATTGGCTGCATATCCGCGCGCCGAGTCGATTCTGATGCCCACAGGACGAACAGACTTTGCGCAGCGTGCCCGTTAATCCGGTCAGCACGAAAGGCCGTCCACACTGGGCACAGACTTTCGCGCTGACCCGGTTCATATGCCCACAGTGGGAACAGGCTTTGCGGTCAGGGGATGTATTCTCACTCATAACACTACCGATTCCTGCTTCACATAATAATGCTCACCCCTTTGGGTTTGCTCCCCTCGCTCTGAGGGAGAGGGGCTGGGGGTGAGGGTTTTTCTCACTCTACGCACAGACCATATTACACCAATACGCATTAAACGCGCTGGCATCAATTCTTGTCACAATCTGAGTTGGCTTCCCGTTGTCATCAGGAATCTCATACAAGAAGCTGTCACGTATCTCGAAGCGCAGCGGCACGGTTTTGATTTCCACACCGTCACGCCAGCCGAGCGCAATAGCACAGGCCAACGGGTCATGATGGAAATTGATGATGTCACGCGGCAAACCGGGGCAGGTCGCACCATATTTTTCTTCATTACCCTCGTTTTTGGCAAAGACCTGCGCCTGCCGCACCAGCAGTTCACCCAATTTCCCGGCTTTTGCCAGACGGGGCAAATCGGCGCGGCGCAAAGCGGTCTGACAGGTTATCGTCAGTGGGATAAGCGTTGGATTGGCATTTTCCAACACATGCTGCGCGGATTCGACATCCACCTGAATATTCCAGTCATCTTCTTTCCTGAACCGGGGATACCCCGGCGGAATAGCATAGACATAGCCGCCCATCAGGAAAATAGTCGCCTGCTTCAGAATACCGGGATAGGCGTTGTCCAGCAGCATCAGATTGGTGAACGGCCCAATGCCGACCACGATTGCCCCTTGTTCGATGCTGGCTTTCAGCAAATCCAGCGCCTTCATCACAGAACCCGGACGCGGCGGCACGGGTTCAGGCCAATTTTCCGCATCGGGCGGATAGCCGAGTTTGTCATAGCGATAATATCCATCGGCGACATCCGCCCCGGCGGCAAAGGGAATATCGCCCCGTCCCATCAGCTTCAGCACGTACTCGACAAATCCTGCCCGCCGTCCATGTTCTTCCGCCACTGTCGTTATGCCTGTAATCGTGAGATCAGGCCACTTCAGCAGCATCGCCAGCGCACACAGATCATCCATGTCGCCGCCAATATCGGTGTCGAGATGAATTTTCATCATGCTAAATACCTTTTCTAGACAAGCTCATCAGCATCTTTGGAAATAACCGTACCAATATCCTCGCCAGCACAGATGCGCGACATCACACCGGAATGGTCAAAGCTGAAGAGATGAATGGGCAGATCATGATCGCGTGCCAGCAATACAGCGGATTGATCGAGCACCTGTAATTCTTGCTGGATAAATGTGTTGTAGGTAATCGTCCGGTAGCGCTTGGCATTCGGGTCACGGCGCGGGTCAGCCGTATAAATGCCATCCGTTCCATTTTTGGCCGCCAGAACCGCCTGTGTCCGCAGTTCAATCGCCCGCAGTACCGAGGGATAATCGGTTGTCACATAGGGGTTGCCCGTCCCTGCCGCCAGAATCACGATATAGCCATGTTCGAGGTGTCGAATCGCCCGTAAGCGGATGAACGGCTCGGCTACACTGTCGATGCGGATAGCGCTCATCACCCGTACTTCTGCCGGACTGCGTGACTTAAACACCCCGCGCAGCATGAGCGCGTTGATGACCGTCGCCATCATGCCGATGTTATCGGCTTCCGCCCGTTCAATGCCCCATGTCTCGCCCAATTCGCCTTTAAAAATGTTGCCGCCGCCCACCACCACCGCGACCTGAATACCCGCTTCATGAAGTTGAAGGACTTCATCCGCAATATGGTTGAGTGAAGCAGGTTCAAAACCCCACTGCTTATCCCCCGCAATAGCGCCGCCGCTCAACTTGACCAGAACACGGTTGTATCGCATGATTGCTCCTGAGTTGTCCCACGCCGCCACAGAGTTTATCACACTCAATCTCTGAACCACACTCAGGTCTTTAATTTTTGGTTATACTAAATACATATCCCGTCGAGTCATTCAGAAGGGACTGCCTATCATGTCAGAAGACCGATCATTTGTGGAAAGTAATCATGCTTCGACAACCCGTATGCACAATCTGGTCGCCGGGTTGAGCGATGATGACCTCCAACGCCCGGTTGGGGCACACTGGACAATCGCCGTCGCGCTGGTTCACCTGGCCTTCTGGGATAGACGGGTGATCGCGGTGCTGGATGCCTTCGAGCGAACCGGGAGACTTGCCGCGCCGCCCATTGATGTGGTCGTGAATGACATTTCGCTGCCAATCTGGGCAGCCGTTCCGCCGCGCCAAGCCGTTCGGATTGCCCTTGAGGCAGCGCAAGAACTTGATGAGCGTTTGGAGACACTCGAACCGGATATACTCGAACTGGTTGCCGCCTACAACATTCGTTTTGTGGAACGTGCCCTGCATCGCGATGAACATCTGGATGAGGTCGAACTGGCGCTCAAAGCGTGATTCACTGGCAGAAATAGCAAGCCCAATCATAAGCTGCCGAGCATTTTGTCATACTCTGCATGAGAACCGATCCACAGCCAGATTATGGTATCTTCGTCGCGAACACATAATGGGCGGTAATCGCGGCTGATTCGAATTGAATAGAGCGGTTTTGTAGCATGAATGCGTTTGAAATGTAGGCTCGGATGATAGGGGTCTTGCTGAAATAAACGATAAGCCTTTCGAGCCTGTTTGCGGACATCAGAAGGCAGCGCTCGATAGGCTTTCCAGAAAAGCTCGGTTGTATGGGAATCAGAATTCATCTGGATCAAGCGACTTGGTTTTTCCGGCTCGGTATTCAGCCAGACCCTCATCAGCTAATTTAGCCAACAAATCCTGAGATTCTTCAAAGGCTGTTGTCCAGCGCTGTTCCGAGGCCAATTCATCCAATATCCACTGCCCCAGTGACTCCTGCTCATCGGGAGGGAGTTTTTTAGCCTCAGCAAAGGCTTTTTCAAGCAGTGTGTTCATACATACTTCTCTCTCATACCATAACTCATTTTACCATCGTTAGGAATCCCGTTTCTCGTCCTGTTCAAATCTGTGGACAAGTACCTGCCCCTCATCCCATGAAAGGCCAAACACGCGCGTCAACACTTTGACGAGATTGACATCTTCCACAAAATCGGTTTTCGCCAATTCGTAAATCACGCGCTCATTAGCACCGAAATCATATAGGCTTTTATACCTTTCTATGAGATGAGTAAGTCTTTCTATGTCAACAACCTTCGATGCAGTTAATTCCCATACCTGCTGCCCCAGCAATCTTTTCTCCTGAAGAACTCCGTCATAGTGATTCTTCAGGTCACGGTGACAGAGTATGGCATCCTGCGCCTTTTTTCGCAGCGACTCGGAGGTCTGAATCTCAGGTTCGGACAAAATATCCTGCAATATTTGTCCGAGGGTGTTATACGTTACTTCAAGAAAGGTGTCCTGCATCTCATTTCTCTTCATCCGTCAGGCTGACTGTCGAAGTCCCCAGCGCGGCAGTTTTACGCGCTAGTTCACTGCCCTTGCCAGCCTCTTCCAACACCTGCGTCATAGCGCGGTTGCCAGCCGCCTGCGCAATTTCCAATGCCTCGGTGCGATGCCGTTCCGCCGCTGCCATATCGCCTGCCTGAAGCGCGGCGGTCATGGCCTGCGTGGATGCGGCTAACTGTCCCTGTCCCAGATACCCTGCCACGACTGGATTTACCGCCTGCGACTGGTTGGCATCATGCGTCTGTTCCAGAATCATCCAGGTCGCCTGATCGCCTTTTTCCTCGATGCGCTGACCGCCGGAGACATACACCACCGATGGCTTGCAGGCCACCACCCGCGCTCCAACCGTCGCTAGTTCGATATGCACCACAAAATCGCGATGATCTTTCGAGGTCATGGGCGGCACAGGCACAACCCAGGTATGACCATCACCCTGCGGCGCGGCCTCGCCCTTCACCCAATCGGGATAGGCCTGCGAGAGCGACAGAATATTCGCCCCGGCAGGTGTCCACAGTTGCAGCACTACATCCGACGCGACAGTTTTCGCCATACGGCTAACGAGGCCGGAGAATTCCGCTCGTAAGTCATCGGGATTCGGGACGGCTTTCGGCATCCAGCCCTGCGTGATCTGCGCCATTTGTACCAACTGCGTCGGGTCCCAATCCTTGCCATAGCCATAGGCGCACAGGTGCATCTGATGATCCGCCGCCATCTTGACCGCGTGAGCCAACTGCGTCTCCGGCTCGGTATTCTGCCCGTCCGAGAGGAAAATGCCGTAGCGCGAGATATTCCCGGTGAGCTTCACCTGCGCTCCGAGCGCCTGTTTGATGCCCAGCGACATACAGGTTCCGCCGAAAATTTTCAGCGTTTTCATGGTGCGGCGGAACTGGTTGACCAATCCTTCACGCTGCGCACCCGGCTGAAGCTGGGTGAACGGTATAACTTCATGCGAACTGGAGTCGAACACGACGATGTTCAGCATGATTCCGTCGGGAGCAGTCCGCAGTAAATCCTCAACCGTATCGATCATCGTGTTGAACTTCGCGCCCTGCATCGAGCCAGACGTATCGCAGATCAACGAAATCGCCGTATCCTGCGCCACATCCACCATTTCATTGGCGCTGATCGAAATCGCCCCCCACACCGAATTGGTGGTCGGGCTGATATACGGGTTGTAGTAGGTCTTGAAATTAAATGCGCTTGCCATTTTTAGTCTCCAGTCGTCAGTTATCAGTCGAGAGTTGTGAGTAAGCCGTCAGCCATTAGCTTTCAGCCTTGAGTTGGTTTGCGTTTTCGATCAATCGCAGCATTATGAATAAGAATATCTGCATCGCTTGCGTTAAACAGTGGAAATGCTCGCACCATTTCTGCAAACACCTCTATTTCATCAATTTCATCCTCAAAATAGCAACGTATCCACTCACTCCATCGCCCGTTACCCTCAAAATATTCAAATGCGGGCAACCAAGATGCGTCAAATTGTGGAAACAGGCGATTTTGCAAATGTCCCTCGACTTTGTGAGGTAATCGCGAAAACTCTTTGAGAAAGTCCATTAACTTCCAGCAATAGCGATACTGTTTGCCACTGAAAGCAAAAGCTTTTTCAGTTATCAAAATCTCTAACGCCCTATGAGCTTCAGATGCTTTTTTTGAAAAGTCAGCAATCACATTCTCACCGAATTCTTGATCAAGCGCTTTAAATCCATCTCCAAGCCATCCGAGAATAAAAAAGCGCCGATGAGTATCGTAAATCGCCTCATAAACAGCTTTGTTAATCGCGGCAACCTGCGGTGGCACACTTTTCAATTGCTCTATCTGTTCTTTGAGATAGGCAGGAATATTGTCTGTGCAATTGGTGAACTGTTTTGAAGTGAGTGGGGGAAATACGTCGGTAATGCTGAGATTGTCGAATGCCAGTGGCAGAAGGGGTATGTCTTGACCAATTGTGTATCCCCATTCAAAAACACAATAGCGTGAATTCATTGAATTGGTCGTGACAATTGCCAGCACAGCGAATGCCTCATCCAGAGCCGTAGCAATCTCATCGCGCCAATTGTTGCCGCTCTGTATGTCCTTGTCATACCAGATTTTGCGTTCAGCAAACCCATTTTCACGCAGCCAAGTGACGAGATTATCGAGGTGCGCCTTATCAGTATGAGCATAGCTGATGAAAATGTGAGACATCTATTCTGCGATCTCCGCTGAACTGCGTTTACCGAGATTCGCGGCATAATATTCATTCGCCAGCCTGCCAAACAACTGAACCGATGACCAGTTTACGGCAAACCCGATCAATGCACCGATGCCCGGAATCAGTTTGGCAACCGTTTTTTCCAGAATAAAGCGGATCATCCGTTGGTAGGCCGCGCCTGCGAACTGCTCCTGCCACATCACCATATCATCAACTGAGAGCCTGCCTTTCCGCAAAACCATCAGTTGGACGACATTGAGCGCCTGATCCGCATCGCTGATGCCGTATGCCTGCGCGATGAAGTAGGACAGGGCAGCGTTTGACCGGGCGGAATAGGCCAGATCGATCACCAGTCCTACTGGCAGTTCCAGAAAACCGCCAACACTGGTTAACGCGCCAACAATACCCTGACGCAGCGCGTGACGGTTAATCATGCGGCG